>LIUJ01000104.1:1333-3343 GCA_001462255.1 Fibrobacteria bacterium GUT77
TGCCGATACGCTCATGCAAATAACCGTCTTTCTCTGTTTTGTTATAGACGGCATACTGCCTGTTTTTTTGTTTCTCGTGATAATATATCGTGAATTCGGCATCCTGTTTATCCGAAACCTTATGTTGAAAAAAGGCATTACCATGGGCGCCCGTACAAGCGGAAAAATAAAAACTGTTGCCTACATCATCGCGGGGGCAATAGCCCTGCTCTATGCCAGCATTATCCGCCTCTCGGCGCTTGAGTTTTTACAGCCTGTAATCAAAATCGCGTATATAGTCAAAATCGCCGCCATTGCCGTTTTTAGCCTGTCGGTTCTTTTTTCGGTATTGTCGTTTTTCGACTATCTTGTCGTTTACAGAAAAACCGCAGAAAAAAATTAACGCTTTACCGTCTCTTGGTAAATTTCCCTGTTCATTAAATAAAGGGTCAGGACGGTGTCCAACGGCAGCCGATAGGGGACGGTAAATTTACCGCCGGGATAATCCACCCCGATAATCCGCTTACGTTCACCGGAGGGAAGCAGGGCTTCCAGCCGTACAGGGAGGGGATAGGGGTTTTTAGGCATTGTGTATTGAAACAAGCCAAAAACTTCATCTTCGCCAAGCCGCGCCGGAAAATTTACTGTAAGCCTTACTATATCATCCGATGTTATGCTTACGCCTGCGGAGGGATTTTGGGATACCACTGTTTCACCCTTCTCGCCTTCCATAAGCTCCCGCAGTGTAAATTCAAAAGCAAATCCCGCTCTGCCAATTTGTTCCAATGCCAATGAAATGGGGAAGCCGACAAACTGCGGCACTGTTACAAGGCTGTCTTCCTGTCCCCGGCTGACCACGAATTCCAGTCTGGTCGGCCCGGAAATATCTGTCCCCGCCTCCGGCTTTTGCCGGATTATCGTGCCCGGGGTTTCGCCGGAAAAATCATACATCAGCGGTTCTTTTATCGACAGGAATTGGCTGCCTGAAGAAGCGGCCAGAACCTGTATATCCATCCGAACATCTTCAATATCTCTGCCGATATAATTTTCAACACGGTTTACTATAACCCCTTGGCTTACCACCAGCCGAATACGCCGCCCCGCCTTAACGATATTTCCGGCGGCGGGATCCTGTTCCAGGATTTTCCCCTTGTCCTTTGCGGATTGCGAATAACGAAGCTGGATTCGGGGATAGAGTTCCTTTACCTGAAGTTCCAGCAGAGCCTCTGCAAGTTCTTTGCCCCGCAAGTCGGGAACCAGAGTCTGTTCTCCTCCCCTGACCGCGACAAAGAAAATTGACGTGGCGATAATTCCAACAAGAACAAGCAGCGCCGCCGCCATAATGATAAAGATTTTTAGGGAATTTTTTTGCTTCCCTTCAAGGAAATCAAAATTGAAATCAGAAAACCGCATAATACCTCTTAAGTTCCCAGTTTTGCACCTAAAAAATTACGTGCTCCATTCAAAAAAGCACTCCATTCCATTGCTTTTTTCCCCTGATACTGAAGCCTGCTTACCGTCAGAATGCCTTTCCCGGTCTGTATAAGTATACCTTTATTTTTATCTTTGCCCAAGACCTCTCCGGGCTTTTTCCCTGTCTCTTCGTCATGGTTCCACGGTTCAGCTTTGAGGATGAACAATCGCAGTTCACCATGCGTTGTCCATGAAAGCGGCCAGGGATCAAAAGCCCTCATCTGAGCGTCGATTTCACGGGCGCTGCGGTTCCAGTCTATAAGCCCGTCTTCCTTCTTGATTAAGGAGCAGTATGTAGCCGCGTTATGATCCTGTGCCCTTGCCTGTAAAGTTCCGGCGGCAATACCTCTGAGCGCGGCAGGCAGTAATTCCGCGGCTTTCTGCGCCATTGTCTCGCTTAAACTTGCGGTAGTCTCTCTTCCGTCCAGCGGCAGCTTTTCCTGAATAAGAATATCGCCGCTGTCCATTTCCGCCGCAAGCCGTTGAATCGTTATGCCGGTTTCCGCCTCCTGATTGATGATTGCCGCCGGGATAGGGGTCGGCCCCCGGTATTTGGGG
>LIUJ01000104.1:3478-4065 GCA_001462255.1 Fibrobacteria bacterium GUT77
CCCCGGTATTTGGGGAGCAGACTGGGGTGGATATTAATTCCGCCTAGCGGGAAAAGGTCAAGGAATTTTGGTCCGAAAATTTTACCGTAAGCAAAGGAAACTAAAATATCCGGTTTAAGCCCCGCGACAAGATCGCGGGCGGCGCTATCCAACTTTTCCGGTTTTAGTACAACGAGCGGGGGAATATGCTGTTGGACTGCCATGTTCGCAACGGCAGCCGCACATTCGGTGGGTTCCGGTTTGCCGCTGCGTCCTTTTGGGCTGTCGGGGTTGGTAAGCAGTCCCGTTAAAATTAAATTATCATCTGTTAATGCAGATGCGTCTGTTAATGTTTTCAATGCAGGGACAGCAATGGCAGGGCTTCCCGCAAACAGAATACGCACTTATGCCTCGGCTCGTTTATATTTCGCTGTCTTTTCAGACAGGGCTGTCTTAGCAGACAGCTTGGCGATTTTTTCAAGCACTTTCTGTTTCTTCGCTTCGGGAAGCCGGTCAATAAATAAAACGCCCTCAAGGTGGTCGTATTCGTGAAGAATAACCCGCGCCAGAAGCCCTTCCGTTTCCAGCGTAAACGCGCGGCCTTTTTC
>LIUJ01000104.1:4279-4475 GCA_001462255.1 Fibrobacteria bacterium GUT77
CGGATTTATAAAAGCGCGGGGTTCATCCCCCTCGACATGAACCACAAATATCCGCTGCAATAGGCCAACCTGCGGCCCGGCAAGTCCAATACCCTTCCCTTTTTTCAGCGCGTCAAACATCTGCTGCACTATCTCGTTCCACCGGGAAGCGTTTTTCTTCAGGTTCTCTATAGGCGCGGCTTTCTGACGAAGCAGT
>LIUJ01000104.1:4669-4975 GCA_001462255.1 Fibrobacteria bacterium GUT77
TTGCCCAGGGTTAGAATATCCATAAGCTTTAACGGTCAGTGTAGGGTATTTGGGGTATTTTTGCAAGGTAACAGTTTCGGAGAGAGAGGGATTTGGGGTTCCGGTCGTTGACATCCCTGTCAACTCCCTTCACCCCCGCCTACGCGTTCCCGGCGCGTCCTGCGCCGACCTTAATCAAGACAAGGCTTCGCCTTGGGTTATATACAGGAACGCTCCGTTTCAAATCCCGGCTTTATACGCTTTTTAAAAACTTAATTTTTGTGTCGGCATTATTTCCTTAATTACAGTTTCGGAGAGAGAGGGATT
>LIUJ01000105.1:0-2085 GCA_001462255.1 Fibrobacteria bacterium GUT77
CCAATCGCCATATTTACCTCCAAATAAGTGTCCAAATTAAACCAACGTTTTTTGTATACATCATAATAACCATTTAACCTTTCAAAGAAGGGGGAATACCGTATGAATCTTTGTACGAAGCAGTGGCGGACGCTTGCGTTGGCGGCGGTGTTGGTTGTGGGGTCGGTTTGTTGGATGGGGTGCGGGGATGATACCGGGGCTAATAATGGCGGAGGCGGCAATACTACCGGAGGTGATAATTGCACAAGTGCGGAAAAATGTAAACAAGTGACAATCGATACACAGACTTGGATGGCGGAGAATTTGAATATAAATACGTCTGGCTCGTGGTGTTATGGCGACAGTTCAAAATACTGTGGAATGTATGGAAGACTTTACACGTGGGAAGCGGCGAAGTCGGCGTGTCCGACGGGATGGCGATTGCCAGATACTGCGGACTGGAATAAGTTGGTAAATTACGCGGGTGGTTATTCAACGGCGGGTAAGACGTTGAAATCGACGAGTGGTTGGTATGAGAACGGTAACGGTACGGATGATTACGGCTTCAACGCTCTGCCGGGCGGTTACCGCCGCTCCGACGGCTATTTCGACGAGGCCAGCGTCATCGGCGTCTGGTGGACGGCCACGGAGTTCGGTAGCGGCCTCGCGTACGGTTGGTGGGTGGACTACGACGGCGACCTCGGATACTTGGACGAGGACACCAAAGGCAAGGCTAACGGCTTTTCGGTGCGTTGTGTTAGTGAGTAAAGACAATTCCCGCTTGTCAACCCCATTCGTTGTCGGCAAGTCAGAGCGAGAGTCGTTGGTCGTGGGTGTGAGGTAGGCGGTGGTCGGTTAGCATTATTTTATTTCGTAATAGGGCGGGGTGAATCCTGCCCTTTTTTACAGTCGTAGGAATTCGTAAATATAAAAACCTCTTTCTCCATAGCGTAAAGCGAAAACCGTATCTCCTTGGCGCTTTTGCTGACCGTTTCCGTCGCCGCTTCCGTTTTCGCGTACTCTTCTATTACGCGGCACGCTTCTTGGGCGCGTTTTAGGTTGGCTCTTAGGACGCTTTCGGCGTTTGCCCTTCCCATTTCCTCCGGGCGGTTGCCGGAGGCGAAGCAATCCGCTTCGGTGTCGCGTCCCGTTAGGAGGGAATTTTGGCCGACGGTTTTCTCCATATCCTCTATCGAGTGCCTCATCGCCTTGAGTTTGACGCAGGCGGTTTCGTCTTCGAGTATGAAGCGGTAGTATTCCTCGACGACCCGCAGCGCCTCGCGGAGGCGGTTGAAGTTGGCGTCGAGTACGCGGTTTATACGTTGTTGGTCGTTAATAACGGTTGACATTACGGTGGAATCCCTAACGCTTTTCGTTTTTGTTGACGATTTTAACCGCTTTGTCGAACAATTCGTCGGCGCTGTGCGCTCTCTTTCTCATCAGGCGTTCCGTGGAGGCCTCGCCGTCCGAATTCTCCGCGTAATAGTAGGCTCTAAAGAGGTGGCACGCCCCTTTGAGTTCTTCCATCGCGTCGCTCACCGGTTTCACGGCTTCCGGGTATTTGTCTATGAGCGGCTTGGCGTTGTTAATCTCGTTTAGCAACGTCTCGAATTTTTCGTCTACGGTTCCGGCGCGCGCCACCAACTGTTCGTGGGTATAGGACGGGATGTAGAGCGGGGCGCGTTCCAGTTCGGAGGCGAAGTCGCCGGCTTCCTCCAACAGCGCGGAGAGTTGTTGTGTCTTGTTTTGGCTTGAAGGGAGCAGATCCCCTAAGTTTAGGCGTCGGCGCTCGTTCGACGCGTCGTCCTTGTCTATGGCGCAATATTGGAGCGTGAAGAGCCACACCGTGCCCCCCAAAAGGCAGGCGGACAGCATGGTGGAGATGGTGGCGCGCCACTTGCCGCGGGTGTTTAGCGTAATCATCATAGCCAATACGGTTATTGAGGCAAGGACGGCCAACAGCAGTGAATCCGTACTCATTATGTTCCTTTCTTCCGGTGAATGTGTATAAAACCAACGTTTAATTTCGACACATCAAGATTGCTTCGTCGCTACGCTCCTCGCAATGACCGGGGGTTACGCTACACGTCATTGCGAGCGAAGCGA
>LIUJ01000105.1:2284-6864 GCA_001462255.1 Fibrobacteria bacterium GUT77
TTAATCCAACGTTTAATTTTGACAACGTATAACCCCTACTCTTTCCTTACCACAAGGATAGACTCTATCCTTGTGGGGCTGGAGTACATAATATAAAAATTTTCGTCGCCGATGTCAAATCGTTCGCCCGTTTTCGGGATTCTGCCAAAATGGCGTGTCAGCAGGCCGTTTAGGGTTCGGGCGTCCTTGACTTGCGTCGTCAGGCATTCGGGGAGCCACTCCGTTATTGTGTCTATCTCCTGTAAGCCGGTAAAGACGCGGGCGTTGCCGGGGCTCCGGAAGGGGCGCCTTGGCATCGCGCTTACTACTTTGGATAGTCCGTCCAAAAGCGTCATGGCGCCGCTGAGGCCGCCGAATTCGTCCACTAAGCATACGATGTTCAGCTTCTCGGCGAACATGAAGCCGATTAAGTCGGCGGCCGCTATTGATTCAGGCGCCCACCGGGGCGCTACGGCCAACTGCCGGCAACGGTCGTTCGGCGCGGATCTGAGTAGGTCGGATAGGGTGACTACGCCGGTTACCTCCGGGTTGCGCGGTCCGCGTGTGACGAGCGCGAAGGTTTGATTGCGCGAGGAGAGCTCCGAAAGCGCCTCCGCCGCCGTGGTGTAGTGCGGCAAAAGCGGTATCTTGGATCGGTGGGTCATTACCCGCTTCACCGGTTGCGCCCCTTTGTCCAATATGTTGGCTATGACCCCCTGTTCCGACTTCGAGATGACCCCTTGCTCAAACGAACTGTGCACGGCGGACTTCAGTTCGCCTATGGTAATGAACGGGGCGTTCTCACGGAAACGGCGGGTGAAGCGCGCCAAAAAAAAGTTGTTTACCTTGAGCGCTACGTTGAGCAACGGTGAGAACAGCTTCATTAAATAGAAGAGGACGGGGGAGGCGAAGGCGGCTAAACTCTCGTTTTTACGGAGGGCGGCGTTTTTGGGTAGTACCTCGCCGAAGACGATGATGAGCGCCGTAGCGGCGGCAAATCCCCACAGCGTCGCGCTACGGCCCAAAACGGCGGCCATGAGCGAGTTTACGACGCCCGCGAGGGTGATATTCACGAACAGGTTAGCCAAAAGTATGAACAGAAGCGTCCGTTGGCCGTTTATGAGGAGTTCGTAGATAAGGCGCTTGGAGCGTGTCCCGTGCATCTTAAAGCTCTCTATGCGCTCGCGGGGAATGGAGAATATGGCCGTTTCCGACGCCGAAAAGAACGCGGACATAAGCAAAAATAAGAGGCAAAACGCGGAGAGGACAGCTATATCGGCGCTCATGGTTAGTGTGCGGCGCCCGCCGACGCGGACGCCGCCTTTGGCTTAAAACGGCAGGTCGTCGTCCCCGCCGGATGAACCCCCGCTTGAGCCTCCGCCTATCGGAGCGCTCTCGGTCATCGTTTCGGGGAAGGAGTCAAAATACTCGTCCGGTTGCGACGGCGCTTGCGGTTGCGTCTCGCCGCGCGAGCCCAAAAGTTGCAGAGACAAGCCTTCTATCTCCGTGCTGTAGCGCTTTACCTTGTCTTTGTCTTCCCAGGAACGCGTGGTGATCCGCCCCTCGATGTAACAAGGGCTGCCTTTTTTGAGATACTGGTTGGCTACCTCGGCCTGCCGCCCCCAAAGCACGATTTTGTGCCATTCGGTGCGTTCCTGCTTCTCCCCGTTGTTCTTGTTTGTCCAACGTTCCGTCGTGGCGAGCGAAAAATTGGCGACGGGCCTGCCCTGCGGCGTGTAGCGCAACTCGGGATCCTTTCCGAGGTTGCCGATCAGGATAACTTTGTTGATACTGGCCATTTTAGGGAATCCTCCTAATATGGTTAAGGTTTGTTGATAGGGAGAAAGGCCGTCGCGGCCAAAACGGTAGACGTTAATAATATAATTATTTGGGCGGGCCAAAAGCAAGGGGTATATTTTTTTTTGCTTTTTTTTGACAAGGACGCTTCCGTATGGTATATTATAATTATATTGTGTGCCGTTGCGCCCGTCTCGGCGGTATGCCTAAAGAGCGTACTGCGGGGAAAAAACGTCTTTTGCCCGGAGTTTACAGAAAATGCCGCATCCGTCTTCTTACGTAGAGCTTGTCCGCAAACTGTCGTTCGTCTCCTTATTGGCGCTTTTTCTAACCGCCGGCGTTTTTGCTTCGGGGTTACCGGGCGAGTATTTGGTCACGCAACGCTGGCGGGCGCTAAACAACCCGTACTCGTCGCTAAGCAATCCGGCCAACATTGCCGAGGAGAACTATTTGGCCGTGCGGGCGGCGGTGGCGCCGGTGCTTCAGGGGGCGTTTACGCTCTTTGAGGTAGGGGCGAACGTACCCCTGTCGCTCTACCACACGGCGGCGTTTACCATGTTGATAGAGAGCGCCGGGGCGGTTTATCAAGACAAAGCCGATCAGAACGGGCACTACAGCGCCGACGAAAGTTCGCCGCTTAGCAATACCAACCTCATGTTTTCGTTCGGGTACGCGTGGCACGTTTGGCAACGCCTCATAGTGGGGGCCAACATGAACATCGCGTATCAGTCGAACTTCGGCGACGCGCTTATGGGAGTGGGCGTCGACCTCGGCGCGGCTTACCGCCTATACAAGCACCCGGTGCTGGGCGAGCACATCGTGGGGATCGCCACCCAAAACCTAATCGCGCCGTCCATGGGCGCCACGCCTACGGTCTCCTTTTCCGAGTATCCGCGCAACCTGCGCCTTACGGGCTACTCAAAGTTTTGGGAAAGCCGAATAGAGAACTACCTTGAGTTCGACCTTAAGGACTTCTTCGCCAAGGCCGAAAACTTTCAGGCATCCGGGCCGGGGCTTGAGAACTTCGCGGCGTCTATGGAGTGGGAGCTCAACTGGCGCGTGGGATACTGGGCTATGCGGATGTTTAAGGCCTACCTTATTATGGGTTTCGACGAGAACGTGCTGGGGCACTGGGGTCTCGCCCTCGGCGCTCAAATGCCCTCGTTCAACCGCGGACGCGATTTGTCGTTTTATTACCAGTACAATATGATGACCGAGGAGAACAGCGACGCTACAAGCCACTCCCTCTACTTTAAAGCCGACTTCGGGCGGCACCGTGAGGAGGAGTTCGCCCGCAGGGTGGCGCGTATGGCTTCGCTGAACCCCAACGAGCTCTACAACCGCGGCCGCAAGCTGTACTCGGAGGGCAAGTACTGGGAGGCTTTCTTCGTCTTTAGCCGCCTAATGGTCGAGTTCCCCGACTTCTTTAGGAACGACTGGGTGAGCCTCTTCCGCTCCGACTGCCAAGAGCAACTTGATATGCGCGAAAGAGCCATAGAAAACTACAATAAGGTAAAGGAAACCTACCCGAACGGCGAGGTCGTCCCCTACGCCGATCTCGGACTTATGCGTATACACTACAGAAACAACGACTTTCCGGCGGCGACGAGCCAGTTCGTGGAGCTGAACAAGCCCGGCGTCCCCGACTCTTTGCGTTTTCACGGTACCTATATTATGGGGCAGATATACCTGCAGAACGGCGAATTGCGCAAGGCGATCCAAGCCTTCTCCTTGATTCCCGATACCCATCCCGACTACATATTCGCCCAACACGCCGCGGCCGTTACCCACGCCGTATTAGGTAGCGACATCAAGGACGTGATCTCCGCCTTGGAAAACGTCATTAATACCACGCCCAAAACGAAGCAGGCCCAGGAGATGGTCAACAGGAGCTACCTATTTATGGGATTTATATTCTACGAGGAGAACGCGCTATCCAAGGCCGTTACGGCGCTAAGGCAGGTACCGTCAAACAGTTACTACTCCGAAGACGCGCTATTGGGTTTGGCCTGGACGGCGCTAAAGGCGCGCCAGTGGAACGACTGTATAAGTGTGGGTAAAACGTTGCAAAGCGCTACGCAACAACCCGTTTTGCGTACGGAAGGCTTGTTGTTGCAGGCCTACGGGCACATGTTGCAGAAAGAATACCCCAAGTCGCTCGAACTTTTGAAAGCCGCTAGCGCCATCTGCGAAAAGCTTGAGGTTCCGGCGGAAGACTCGCTCAACGTGCGCATTCTGCGCTACGACGACAACCGCATGGCCTACTCGCAGCTCGCCGACCGCGTGGAGGGTTACTCCCAAATCGGCCAAACGGCGCACCTGACCGCCGTTCTCGACAGCCTAAAAAACAAGAGCAACGACTTTATAAAGGGTTTCCACGAGCACCAACGCTACCGTCACGAGTACCAACGTTCAATGTTCTTCTCGCGTACCATAGACCAGGTCAAGGAGGACGTTGAGTACGCGATGGCTAAGGTGCAGAAGATTATGGGCGTGGGTAGCGCCGGCAAGGCGATGGATAAGAAGTCGGCGGATCAGTCCAAAGAGCTCGACGCGGAGATTGAGAGGCTTAAGAAAGAGATGGAGAAGATTGGGGATTAGGAGCGTGTCCCAAAAATCCTCAAAAAGATGTAAAGATTGGTGACAAATGTGCCGATAACTATAGCAGGACGCTTTGGCGTCACCGTCACCAAATCACTGTTGTACCGTCACGTTGTCGAAAGGAGCTTACCATGAGTTCAGCCACAGGAAAAGTTAACGGTTCGGGGGCCACTCAGGCTTATTATCAAGACCTGAAAGCCAAA
>LIUJ01000106.1 GCA_001462255.1 Fibrobacteria bacterium GUT77
AGAAGCCGAGAGCGCGTATAAGGAAGTCGTAGCGCGTGATCGGATTTGCCTCCACGACGGCGACATTAAGGCCGATAGCGTCTACGAAGGGCATTACTACCTTTCGGCGAGTAACAAGGCAAAGCCTCGCGTTGTTGACCTTGCCGGAAAAGACGTCGTAGAGGATACCGGCCTCATCTACGGTGGTTGCTACGTTCGCGCCGTGCTGAATCTTTGGGCGATGGACGAGAAGAAATTCGGCGGCAAGCGTATATGCGCGAGTTTGATAGGCGTTCAATTCGTGAAAGACGGCGACGCTTTCGGCGGCTCACGCGCGACGGACGACGACTTCGAGAATTTGTCCGTCGACGACGCTTCCGACACCGACGTATCGGACTTGTTATAGTCAAAACCATCCCCGGGGCGTAACCTAACCGTGTACATACGCCGGCGGCGCGTTCATCCTGCCACGCGGCCGCCAACCGGGGACTTTATCTAAAAGGAGAAAATTATGAACCGCCTCTACATCGACATCGAAACGTACAACGCGAAAACGGACTTGCGGACGCAGGGGCTATACCGCTACGCCGAGGACGCGGAGATAATGCTTGTGGGCTACGCCGTGAATGATGGGCCGGTGAAAGTGTGGACGGTGGTGGAGGAATCGTTACCCGGCCCATTGCAAATAGCCATTCGTGACGCTGACGAATACCAAATCGTCGCACACAATGCCGCGTTCGAGCGCACTGTTTTTAATCAACGCAAAGACGGGCCTTTCCGTCGTTTGGCCGATAATCCTAATTGGCACTGCACAATGGCGCAGGCCCTTCTCCACGGCCTCCCCGGAAGCCTTCAATCGTTATCGGAAATCTTTAAGCTACCATACGACGAAGCCAAGGACAAGGAGGGTCATAAACTTGTTCTTCTATTCTGCAAACCGCTTTCCGACGGTACACGGGCGACGCGAAAAACGCATCCTACCGAGTGGGAAAAATTCAAAGAGTATTGCCAGAAAGACGTCGAAGCGGAGCGCGCGCTTTACAAGAAAATGCCGATGTGGAATTGCATTCCGTTTGAGCGCGACGTTTACGAGGTTGACCGCAAAATAAACGACCGCGGTTTTCTCGTTGACGTCGAGCTCGCGGAGGCCGCGGTAAAGATTCTCGCGAAAGAGAAGCAAAGCCGCGACAATAAGGTATGGGAATCCACCGGCGGCAGTATTACCGCCGCCACACAGCGCGATAAGTTGTTGGAGCATTTATTAGACGCGCACGGCATATCTTTGCCCGATATGGCAAACAGCACATTGACGCGCCGCCTCGAAGATCCCGATACGCCACCGGCGGTCAAAGAACTTATTTCGCTTCGTTTGGAAAGCGCCGGCACAGCTCCGAAGAAGTATTCGGCACTATTGAAAAGCGTATCGTCCGACGGGCGGCTTCGCGGTACGTTGCAGTATTGCGGAGCGAGCCGTACAGGTAGGTGGACGGGGAAAATTTTCCAACCGCAAAACCTACCGCGCCCGGCGCTCCCGGCCGACGAAATAGAAACGGGGATAAAGGCGGTCAAGGCCGACGTCGCCGATTTACTCTACGAGAGCGTAACCCCGATATTATCGTCGGCGCTACGCGGCGTAATCATCGCGCCTAAGGGTAAAAAGTTGGTGGTGGCGGATTTGTCGAGCATAGAGGGGCGCGTCCTGCAATAGGCAGTGGCGGGATGACGCGGAGGCCGAAAAGTGGTTAATTATTTTTTTTAATATGTATTGACTTTAATATGATGTTTATATTATTTTAAGTATTTAAACGTTTGTTGTATTGGATAACAATGTTGTAACATAAGGAAAGATATGGATACATTATTTCAAGCACATAAAATTGATTTCACTCCGGCTCCGTGGACAATGCACGAATTTTTCGCTGGAAGCGGTTTGGTCGCTTACGGCCTAAAGGGGATGTTCCGCCCTATTGGGGGAAGCATTTTGGTCGATATCTATAGGAGATAATCAAATGAATAAAACAGATAAAGCTACATTAGCAGGTTTGTATATTGCGAAATTTGATAAAAAAGCATTAACTGCACTTGGATTTACTGGTATGTGGCAAGCATTTAATGTAATCGGTTACTCGTTAGGGTCAAGTCCTGCGGCTATAAAAAACTACAGGGATGAGTTTGACCGGTTGTTTCCGGATAATCCACGTAAAGGATGGCAACGCCCACTTAAAACGCGTTCCGAAAATATCTTTAACGAATTTAATTATCTTGAATTTTCAACATTTACAGATTTGATTAAGAGTTTTCTTCTTCCAAACTATGAAACAGAAAAGGCAGTTGCTACAATTATAAAATCGGATAATAGTGAAAGCATTGCCAAAAGGTTGATAACCGGAAAAGCGGCGGAAGAATATTTCAAATCAAATTATCATTCCGTAGATAATTTTGTTAATCTTGATTTGATAGATACAACAAGTCTCGGATGTGGTTTTGATTTCAAACTTTACAACGCCTCAATGTTTTATTGCGTGGAAGTCAAAGGGCTTAGTCAAAATACGGGAAATATTCTATTGACAGATAAGGAGTTTTCGTGTGCTTCTGAAATTCGGAATCATTATTGTCTTTTTATTGTAAAAAACTTTGTCGATAAACCTCGTCATCAAATAGTTTTTGACCCGATTAATAGTAGTTTAGATTTTCATCGACATGAAAACATTATTAAGGTAATTAATTATTCTGCTACAATATAATACAAAGGATACGCAAATGAAAAATTCAATTATGTGGGTAAATCAGTATAAAAAAGATAATATGATCACTTTCTATAACTATGAATTGTTGTATAAAATCACCAAAGAAATAAATCGTACAAAAAAATATGAACTTTGCATTGAGTACTTGTGTGATGGCAAAAATGATGACATACTAACTCATTATACAGATTCATTATTAGATCAAATTAATGCTGATAATGTTGATGTTGATGATGTTGAACAGTTTTGGGCAGAACAAGTGCGGGAATATTTTAGAAATCAACCGTTTA
>LIUJ01000107.1:0-2389 GCA_001462255.1 Fibrobacteria bacterium GUT77
GCAATGAAAAACAGGATTTTTTTTTAGTAAATTCGGGTTTTTAACCTATGGTGGTTCCTATAAAATCCCCGCCGCGGATTATATTTTTCAGGTTTTCAAGGTTCTTTCCGGCGGCGCATATCACTTTCAGACCCAATTCCTGCGCGTGGCGGCTGGCAACAGGGTCAAAGGGGACGTTTGTGCCGGGAACCCATGTATCGCCAACCATTGCCCTGAAATCATCCCACGATATACGGTCTAATGGCCGGGCATGGGGGTCAATTTTAGGGTCGCTTGTGTAGACCTTTTCGATATTGGAAAGGTTTATCACGGTTTTGGCGTTAAAACGGCCTGCAAGAAGCACCGCATCGTTGTCCGAAGAAAAACCGGGTTTCCAGCCCGCCGCGACCAACACCCTGCCCGAAATCGGCTGTGCTATGGTAGGATCGGTAACTACTTCCTGAAAGCACCACTCTGCCATAACCGCTTTTACAAGCTGGGCATTAAGCCGGGTTGCCATTATCCCTATCCAGTCAGCCTCTTCGTTGCTGATCGCGCCCTTGCAGACTTCCCTATAGGCGTTTTGCCACGCGCGCGCGGGGCCGCCGCCGCCGACAACAAAGATAAAGCGGCGTTCTTTGTCTTCTTCTAAAAGGCCGCGGACAAGCTCCGCAAAGTCCCTCAGGAACTTCGCGTCAGCGCCTTCCGGCGCTACAATAGACCCCCCCAGCGAAATGACTGTCACCATTGAATTCTCCTTTCAAAAAAAGTGTCTGTCCCCCCCTGATAAAAAAAAGGGGTCAGGAATCGGGGGTCGATGCTTTCATACGAAAGCCCCGATCCCTGATCCCCGACCCCCGATCCCTATTCCTCATAGGGCTTCAATGTCAGCATTACCTCAATGGAGGAGGTGGCGCCGCTTTCCGGTTTGAAGGGGCCAAGCGGAAAGTAACATATTGTCTCATTGAATTCCACAGGTATAGTCTGCACCGAGGCCTGGTAACGGATCCCCTGGCTGGGGTCAGCCACCCATATCTGCCCCTGCGCGACAAGTAATTTCTGCCCGCCGTTATTGTTCTGAATGAATGTAAAACGCACTACGACAACAAGGTTTTCCCCGACAAGCTTTATCTCGACAGGACGGCCCGGAATGGTGGTCTTTTGGTTCGTCTCGTTCCAGATAATTTTTCCGTTTTCCAAAATGCGGGCGTCAATATCCATTACGACCGCCCCCCGCCTGAAGTTAGGCGGCAAATTCTGCATGGGAGTATCCGAGGGCAACGCTACCTGCGAAGTGTCTTTTTCCTGCGCCTGAACAAAAGCGGTATTTGCAGCGATCAAAAGAAAAGCAACCAGGGCAACAGGTCGAATCATGGTATTATTTTCTCCGTTCGGGAACCATCCGCGAGTAATCGGCGGCTTTAATTATGGCAGGTTCGCCGTAACTGGAAAAATTCCGGCTTTCCGGCAGTTTGAGTATTAATATATCGCCTGTGTCGGTGCCGTCGAGGTATTGCAAAACGCTTTCCATCCCCGAAAACGGGATAACACCCGGCAGGATCTCGGTCTCGGCGGTTATTGCCATATTTACGGCTTCTGTTTTTTGGAGTTTCCCCGGCGATCGTATCCAGAGGAAGGCAAGGCCAAAGAGCATGAAAACAACCGCCGCCGCCGCCGGAATGGGTATGGAAACACGGCGTTTCCATACGGGCGGACTCCACGCGGGACGGGTTCCATAGCTTGAGTAATGGCCGGGGCTTTCCAGTTTTTGCAGCACCCGCTGCTGCGCTTGATCAACCGGTTCATCTACTGCCGGGGCAAGCAAAAATGAAACGTTCTTATACTCTTCCAATTGACTTGCGCAGTCGGCGCAGTTCGAGATATGAACTTCCATTTTCTCTTTCCACGGCGAATCCATCTCGCGGTCATAATAGACCGAAAGCAGTTGCCTGAAAGAACACTCTTGATTCATTCTGCCCCTCCCTTGTTTTCCGTTACGGAAGCGCCCGCGTCAGCGTAAGTGCCGCCGGTAATTCCGTTGCTGCCGGTACTTTTTTGCAGCAAAGCGGTAAGCCGCTCCCTTGCCCTGAAAACCCGGACTTTTACATTTCCTTCGTTTATGCCAAGCGTGCGTCCTATTTCTTTGTAATTCATCTCGGAGTATTCCTTTAATATAAGCACAACGCGCAGGTTTTCCGGCAGCTTATTAAGAGCTTCCAAAACCTCCTGCCTTGTTTCTTTTTTAACAAGCTGCTCTTCCCCTGTTTCTTCCTGCCTTGCGTTTTCCTTGAACGCCCGCTGGTAAGCCTTTCGTTCGCGCAGTTTTCGCTTCGCGTAATTCAGCGCTGCGTTTTTAACCACACGTATAAGCCAGTACTTGGCTTCATCATGGTTTGGAAAAACCATGTTT
>LIUJ01000107.1:2635-3164 GCA_001462255.1 Fibrobacteria bacterium GUT77
GCAGGCGACTTTATACAAGACGGGAAAGGTGGAATTGAATAGCAGCCGGAACTCAGAGTCGTTCATTTTCCGGTACCTATCCCTATCCTTCTACTATTAAAAAACAAGCCATTCTCCAAATTGTTACAAATCGGGCGTTGTATTTTGTGCGCTCTCTCCAAGTAACGGCCAACTGTGAACCCTGTTTACTTTGATAAAAGAAGCGCATTTGCCGAAATTTTTAATGTTTACGGCCCCAATATAAGTGCCGCAAGACCGTAAGCCTCCCAGAATGTTCCGTACTTGATTATTGACCGAACCCTTGTACGGCACTTCTTCCACCAGTCCCTCGCTGGCGCGATAATCCTTAATACCCCCAAAATGGGAAGCCTGAGCGAGATCGGAACTCATCCCGTAAAAGACTTTGAATTTTTTTTCTTTTACTATCGGCTCATATTTTGGGGCGGATTTGCCGTCGCCCGTTTCAACGGGGCGGTATTCGCCGTCATGGACATATTTTGTAATCACGCTGCCGTCGCATTCGTCGGTG
>LIUJ01000108.1 GCA_001462255.1 Fibrobacteria bacterium GUT77
CGCGTCCTTCATCCGCAACTGAACGAAGCGAACGCAGTAATCAACAAGCAACGACGTCAGGTATTCGTACCCTTTTATCGGGTCGGTCAAAATGGAGTAAAATCCGAAAATGTCAGGCAACGATCGTTTGGATTTTGACGTTATCATTTGTTCTTCATCATTTTAACAATAAGCGCCCGATTAGGTATCACATAATCAACGACTGATATAAGCGTATAGATTGCCACGACGAGCATGACCCAGTACCCCGGATCGTGTCCCCATAGATCCCAAAGCCACTCCGGTTTAGGCACCCACGGTGCGCACATTCGTTGGGCGAGTATTACGGCCAGCATGGAGAACGCCGCTATTCCTTGCAACACAGCCTTTATTTTGCCCGACATGCGGGCGGCGAGCACGTAACCGCCGGAGGCGCATACTATACGCAACAGTTGCATAAACGCGTCGCGGTAGAAAAAGACTAAGTACATCCACATGGGTATGATGCCGGTGTACATGAACGATAGGAAGACCGTTTGGCGTGAGACGCTGTCGGCTATCGGGTCGTAGACCTTGCCGAAGTCGGTGACCTGGTTGCGGGCGCGGGCGGCCATTCCGTCGAACATGTCGGAGAGTTCTATCAGCACGGCGAGGCCGAAGCAGACGTATATCCACGATACGCTTGTGGTGTCGGAGCGGTAGCCAATCACAAAAACCGCCGCGAAAATCGGGGCGATTACTATGCGCGAGGTCGTTAGGACGGTGGCTAAGTTCATGCGGCCTTTTCTTCTTTGGCTAAATCTGACCTCGCTACGCTTTCGTTGCGTGCCGCCGAAGCCGCTACCGCTCTGTCTTGGGCGGACGGGTCGGCCGGGGCGAGCGCGGCGGAGCGTACCGCCTGCATTTTCGTTATCGTGGCGCCTGGGTCGTCCGGTTCGGGGGCGGAGTCTATGCTCACCTCGCCGCCGACCGCGTAGCTTTTGTTGTCGGGCCCGCGTTGGTATTGGTACGATGGCCCGCCGCGAATATACGCCCCGCCGGCGGAGACGTGCGCCTGCTCGTGAGCCCGAACTTCACGGTCGCGGTTTCGTAGCTCGTTTACGACGCCCTGCTCTTCGGGGGAGAGCTCCGCGCCGGTTTTATCGGCAGTATCGGCGTTATCGGCGTCCTTGTTCTCGGTTTCGGCCTTGTCGGTTTCATCGTCGGTCTCATCGGTCTCGTCAACATCTTTTGTATCAACAGGCTCTTCGGCGTTATTGTAGGCATTAATTGTATTATCGGTATTGTTGATACCTATCCCGGTACCGCCCAACGCGCTAACGCCGGCCCCTATCCTGCCAATGGTATTAACACCTATGCCTATACCGGTATCCCTACCCAAACCGCCGCCGATGCCGATACCGTTGGCGCCCTTATCTTGGGGTTGCGGTAGCGGCGGTAGCGATGTCAGCGTTTCCAACGTCCTTCCCCCGATGATTGCAACTTGCGCCGGTAGCGACGCGATGTATTCGTCTACCGGTTGTCGCTTCCCGACAACGCCGCCGCCGGGCTTTTGGCCGGGTCGGGCATTCGCCGTGTTGCCCGCGCCCGCCGCGCCGCCTACTTGCCGTAGGAAGCCGTCGTCTCTAACGGATACACTTGGCATAATAGATTCCTGTGCCTGAATATTAAGAAAGGCGGTTTTGACATCGCTTCGTTGTTGTTCAAAACCCGTCCCATATCCAAAATATACTAAATGTTACGCCGCCGCGCAATTTTATTCTTTTTATTTTGACACTCCGTAAAGCCTATCCAATCCGAGCGTTTTGTATTTTTTTCAAAAAAGTTTGCATTTTGGCCGCCCAAAAACTATTTTTATATAATAGAGGGCGCTAAGATCCGGTTATAATACGTTTTGGTCATAAACAACATTTTTACAAGGAGGATTTTGTGAATCGATTTTGTACGGTAATTTTGACCGCGGCGGCAATGATGTTCGCCGTAGGTTGCACGGGTGGCAGTAAGGAATTGGGGCTGAAGGGCGGGGACAAGTTGGTCGTCACCCAAACGCTTGAGAGGGAGCGCTTTGAGGCCTCCTACGGCGAAAGCGTAAAAAAGGTCGACCATACCGACGGCGCAATCATTGAGATTCCCGAAGGAACGGTGCTGGAAGTCTTCACCACACCGAAGACCGACGCTAAAATCATTGAGGTGAAGCCGATCAAAGTAGGCGACACTACGGACGAGGAGCAACTGACGGAGATGTTCGTGCCCGAAAGGTACCGCAAACCGGCGGAAAAACCGACGGATACGTTCCTCTACTACACAATTAGCCTTCCGGTTGATTATTTCGGCACAAAGGTCAAAAAAGTAGAATAGTTAAAAAGGAACCGGCCCTAACGCAATGACCATGAGGCTCCCGGTACCAGTTAATACCGGGGGCTTTTTTGCTTTACGCTATTATAATGAGAACGTCAAAAGAGGAGTTAAAATGACCGTCGGCAACAAAATCCTAACCGACTACATCGCCAAGACCGCCCCCGCCGGCCTCGACCCCGGCACGGTAGCCTACATCGCCAACCTCTCGTTGACCGCCGCCGTCGCGCCGCCCGTCGCCGCCGCAATCGTCAAGGAACTCGCCGACCAACGCGCCAACCTCAAACTCATCGCCAGCGAAAACTACTGTTCGCTCTCCGTGCAGCTCGCCATGGGGAACCTCCTCACCGACAAGTACGCCGAGGGATTCCCCGACCACCGCTTCTACGCCGGTTGCGCCAACATAGACGCCATCGAGTCCTACGCCGCAGACCAGGCCAAAACGCTCTTCGGCGCCAAACACGCCTACGTACAACCACACAGCGGCGCCGACGCGAACCTCATCGCCTACTGGGCGATACTGTCCACACGCGTCTCAGAACCCGCGCTGGCGAAGATGGGAGAGGCCAACCCATCCAAGCTCAGCCGCGAGGATTGGAACAAACTCCGCGCCCAAACCGGTAACCAACGCCTGCTCGGAATGGACTACTACTCCGGCGGACACCTAACGCACGGCTACCGCCACAACGTATCCGCTCAAATGTTCGACGCCTACAGCTACGGCGTAAACAAAGAGACCGGCCTGCTCGACTACGACGAAATAGAGCGTATGGCCGTAGACATAAAGCCGCTGATACTTTTGGCCGGATACAGCGCCTACCCCAGAAAGGTCAACTTCGCCAGAATGCGCCAAATCGCCGACAAGGCGGGGGCGGTGTTCATGGTCGACATGGCGCACTTCGCCGGATTAGTCGCCGGCAAGGTACTCACCGGGGATTTTGACCCCGTGGCGCACGCCCAAGTGGTTACCACCACAACCCACAAAACACT
>LIUJ01000109.1 GCA_001462255.1 Fibrobacteria bacterium GUT77
GGAAATCACCCCATGTCGTCGTCGCCGCCCCCGCAATAGTCGTCGCGAAACTAACACCAACTGTCGGAGTTCCAGTAATATTTCTGTCTGAGTTAACAATTTTCGACTTCGGTGAAACCTCTACCGGCGCAATAAAGGCCGGTGAAGCACCAACCGCAGATGTTATCGGGAACAATGTTTGTTCGGCAACGGTAGTACCAAGCACTTTTCCCGATTTCGCAACACCGATCGCAACGTCAAGAACAACATCCGTAGGCGTTCCGGCATTATTCATATATTGCAGAAACACGGGTGTACCGTCACAAACGTTATCGGTAATGTTTGTCGGATTTCCCCACCCGTCCAACCTTACGGTGTCACGGCACTCTATAGACTTTGGATTTACCAACCGCCCTCCGCGCGCGGTGGTCATTTCTACATCCCACCCGTTAGAGTTCGTGGTCACCTTGACGATTCCTAAATTACCGAATTTCGTCGCGGACGGTGTTGAAGCCACGACAAAGCGCAATTCTTCATCCTTTGGATTTTTGGGGTCAACGTCAATCTTCGCAATGGTCTCTATCGTTATGCCCGCTTTCATGCTGGCACCTTCACCTCGAGGGGTACCCGTCACAACAGCCTGCGCCCAAACCCCCACCGTCAATCCGGCAACCGTCAAAGCCGCCGCCGCCAACCTTACTGATGTGTCAAATATTTCCATATACCCCCACAAGCGTTCCGCAAATCCCCGCCGCGCCGTCGAAGTCGCTTGATGTGAACAGCGCGTCGCGGATATCTTCCAACGATTTTGCGGTCGAGCGTTTCCATTGTCTCTCCTTCAATCGGTCGAGGGCGGCGTACGCCGTGTCGTCGTCGTAATTTTCGCAGGCCGATTTTACTATCCGTAACTGTTCAACAAGATAATCCGTATCTTCCGCCGTACCGTCGTCGTCCGCCTTGTTCACATCGTCCGCTTTATCCGTACCGCCCGCTCCGCCGAATTTCTCAACCAACAATTCCAGCGCTTTTATAAATCCCCCGATATTGGCGGTTATAAATCCGGTGTCTCCGCTATGCCCGGCCTTTTCCAATTCGGCGGCGGCGCGGGAGGCTTCATTCTCCCCCACATTCGCCAACGCCGATTTCATGGCGTGGGCGGTTATCGTGAAGAGTTTTACGTTGCCGCTCTCCATCGTTTCCCGCAACGTGACAATCGCCTTCTCCGCGTCGTTGATGAAATATTTAAGTATTTGCGGATTCAACGCTGAATTGAGCAACTCCGCCGGCTGAACGGAGCGGTCATTGAGCGAAGTCGAAATGCGGTCATTGAGCGAAGTCGAAATGCGGTCATTGAGCACTTCGGCTCCGCTCTGTGACCGCGAAGTCGAAATGTACTTTTTCGCTTCTTCGGGATATTTGTCGCGAACAAATTTGTTTAAAACGTCGTTTAGCCAGCGAACGTCAATCGGCTTGGAGATGAACCCGTCGAACCCCTTTTGCATAAACATTATGTCGTTGCCGACCAAGGCGTTGGCGGTAAGCGCGACTATCGCGCCGGCGTATCCCAATTCGCGCAATTTTCGCATTGTGTCTATGCCGTCCATATCCGGCATCATCTGATCCATAAAAATCACGTCGTAAACTTTGCCGCCTTTCACCTTTTCAATAGCGGCGAAACCGCTGTCCGCCGTTTCTATCGTTAATTTATACCGTGACAACAGCCCCTCCGCCACGTATAAATTCGTGGACACGTCGTCCACAACCAATACGCTGCCGTACGGCATAGGTTCGTGCGAGATACGCAGATTTGCCGCGCGATTGCCGTCGTCTAAGGTAAAATCGCGCAACTGTTGCGCAACGTCCGCTCCGATATCGCCGGTTTCGATTTTGGACATATCCAAGATATTATTGATGATACCGAGCAACCGGCGCCCCGAATCGTATATCCTCTCCGATTCCTTTACGCGGTCGTCCGGCATATTGCCGCGTTCTTGCAGTTGCATTTGCGCTATTCCGATGATCGCGTTCAGCGGCGTGCGAATTTCGTGGGACATCGCGGCGAGGAAGTTCGATTTGCTTCGATTCGCCGTCTCCGCCTCGTTCTTTGCCCGTTCGAGGGATTCCATCGTTTTCTGTTGTGTTTTGAGAAATGAGGACACGAAGACGTTGAAGACGACGAATATCAGCATTATAACGGCCAGCACTACGAGAAACAACACTGTCATTGAAGTTTTATAGTCGTCTACGCTGTCCGGCATATAGACGACGGAGTACCAATCTAATTGCGGAATGGAGCCGATTACAATATTCCCGTGCGGTAAATCAAACGTCCGCGTTTCGCCCGGGGCAAGACTTTGGGCCGCGGCGCGGACTCCGCCTTTCACGCCGTCGACCGCGTCGTCGATTTTGCTCTTCGAGGATATGAACAAAATATCCCTCGCGCCGGTAATCTCCCCGTCGGCGTTGAAATAATAAAGTTCCGTTCTATCGTCCGCGCCGTTAAAGAGCGCGTTCACAAATTTTGACAACTCAATGCCGGTGCCCACCATTCCTATAGGCTTTTTGCCGTCGTCGAAGACCGGCGCGTTGATCCAAAGTTTAATCTTTTTGATGGCCGGATTATAATTGATGTTGATGTTATACGATTCCGTTTTATAGAGCGTCATCGGGTACCAATAGTTGTCGGGGGAATCGGGATTCACTACAAACGGCGCGTTGTCGTCGCTGTAAAAGATTTTATCCTTATCGTTGACCCAAAAAACCGATATGCTGCCGAACGCCTCGCGATAGGCGGCTATTTCCCTAAGGGCGTGCTTTTCCAGGTCGGCGTCGGTCGGATCGGCAAAGTAATCCTTTATAAGCGGTGAACCGGCCATCTTTTTGGTAATGGCGATCTCGTTCATAACGAATCGTTCCAATCGTATTCGCATGTTTTCGAGCGATTGCGACAAATGGTTTGCCTTGTTCGTCCGAATAATCTGCCGCATGGAAAAGAAAAACGCCGCGCTACCGCATACCAGGATGATAAAAAACAGTATGCCCGAAAAGACAATGAACTTGCCGCGCATGGATTTTTTACTATTAGGCATTAATCCCATTATCCCACCTTCTTAGCTTGTGAATATGATTCGGCGATCACGTGCGCGACCGCCGTTATGACGTCAAAAATTACTTTAAAAATCATTCATTTCGTCGTCGTCAAGCGGTATTATATCTTCCGCCATGACCGCTTTAGCGAGCTTGGCTGGTATTATCTCCGCCCTTGCCTCCTTAACCTTGTGCCTCCCCAATATCGCTTTTCTCGGCGACGGCAGGTGGGGATATTGCGCGGTGTGCCGGCCTTGTTGATTGGCCGCTTGATTACGGCGAACCCCGCCTCCGTGACCGTGGTCGTCGCTCAGTCTGAACGCGTCCACCATGTTCGCGAGTTCCGCGGCTTGGCTGTTCAGTTCCTCCGCCGCGCTCGCCGACTCCTCGGAGTTGGCGGCGTTTCTTTGCGTTACTTGGTTCATCTGCGCTACGGCGGTATTCACCTGCTCGATTCCAAGCGACTGCTCTTTTGACGCGGCGGCGATTTCGGCAATCAGGTCGCCCACCTTAGAGGTGCGGTCGACTATTTGCCCCAGCGACTTCGCGACCTCCTCCGTTATTTTAACGCCGCTGTCGGCGTTTTTCACCGACGTCTCTATCATAGCGGCGGTATTCCGCGCGGCCTCGGCGCTGTGCATCGCGAGGTTGCGCACCTCCTCCGCCACAACCGCGAAACCCTTTCCGACCTCGCCCGCCCGCGCCGCCTCAACCGCCGCGTTTAGGGCGAGCAAATTCGTTTGGAACGCTATGTCGTCAATCGTCTTAATGATCTTAGCGGTGTTGTCGGACGACTCCTTTATATGGAGGATGGCCTCCGCCATGCGCTTCATCGACGTATCGCCGCTATCCGCGGCGGCCCGCGCCTCCGTCGCCAAAATCGACGCGTGGTTCGAGGTGTCGGCGTTCTGCTTCGTCATCGACGAGATCTCCTCAAGGCTCGCCGACACCTCTTCGAGGGAGGCCGCCTGCTCGTTCGACCCCTCCGCCAAGCTCTGCGCGCCCTCCGAAATCTCGCCGCTCGCGCCCTTGACGCTCGACACCGCCTCCGATACCGAGGATAGCGCGGTTTCGAGGCTTTGCATAACCGTGTTGATGTTGTCCCTCATTCTCGCGAACTCGCCGGTGTACGCGCCGGTCAGTCTTTGCGACAAATCTTTGTCGGCCGCCGCTTGCAAAACCCTGCCGCCGTCGTCGATAATCAGGCTGCGCAGGGATTCCACGGTCTTTTTGAGCGCGCCGGACACCTCGTCCCTATCGCTCTTCAATTCGATTTTCATATCCAAATCGCCCACGGAGATTTTCTTCATGGTTTCCACTACGATTTTCAGAGACGCAACCATCTTTCTTAGCGACGCGCCGAGCTCGTCCCTGTCGTCCACATTGGGAACCTCCATGCTGATTTCCCCGTCGGCGATCATGTTCATCGTGCCGACGAGCATAAGTTGCAAATCGCCCGCGAACTTGTCCATCAACTTAGCCATAGCGCCGATTTCATCGTTACGGTCCATGTTAAGCCTCGCGCTCAAATGGCCGCGCCCTATCTCGCCCATCATCTTAACGGTAGCGTCGAGCGGCCTTGTTATGCTGTTTGTGATGTAGATGCCGACAAAGACCGCTATCACGCCGAATACAGCCACTATCGCCGCCATTATGATTATAGACGTCGCGATCTGTTTATTCGTGGCCGTTACGTCCATTCCCACGGATGTCATTCCGATTTCCCGACCGGCGGCGTTGCGGATCGGGGCGTAGTACGTGTAAAAACTCTTTCCGGCGCCGATGGCGTCGCCGATATAATCCTCACCGGACAAAACTTTTTTATATATGGCCTGATCCGCTTTTGTGCCGATGTTGCGCTTGCCATAGGCGTTTTCGACGGTGCTCGCCACCCGTTCGTCGCCGTTGAAGACGGAAACTTCGGCGCACAGGTAATGCTTCATTTTATCGACGAACTTTTCGAGGCTCAGGTTGTAGCCGCCGCTCACCGCGCCGATTACCTTCCCGTTGCCGATAATCGGCGCGGCGTATCGCAGCGCCATAGAAATTCCGTCGCCCGATTCATATCCGCCCCCGTCCGTGCCGCCAAGCGCCGCCTTGACGCTCGCGAGGTCGGAGATGTTGTCGCCGACCTCGCTTGGGCGGTCGGAGCGTACAACGACTTTACCGGAGGCGTCCGTTACCGTG
>LIUJ01000110.1 GCA_001462255.1 Fibrobacteria bacterium GUT77
CACTACGGCGACGAAAAGATCCGCGGCATCATAGCGCAGGCCGCCGCCGCCGTCCCCAACTTCTCCGGCGTCTGCAACTTCCACGGCGCGAAGGTCATGGAGGATTCGCGGGCGCTGGGCATCATACTGTCGGAGGTAAGCCGGCGCAAATGTTTTTTTGTATACACAGACGCCTCAAAAAAATCGGTAGCGGCACAGTTGACGAAATCAATGAAAATCCCAAACGCCCCGATACAAGGTTCGATAGACGCTGCGGCGACGGTGGAGCAGGCAAAAGAAAAATTGCGCCGCTATTCGGTTACCGCGGAGAAAACCGGCAAAATACTGATCAAAGCGCAGCCGTCGTCGGCGTTCATAAAAGCCCTAAAAGAGGAAACGGAGGCGCTTAAGAAGAACGGGATTCGCTTAGTGTACGTGTCGGAGCTGGCTAAGTAGGAACTTTTAATTTATTAGCTTATGCCCATATACTATATTTAGTTGAGGTGATAACCTATATGAATGAACAGATTAAGAATGAACTTGACAGAATTGTTGATACTTTGGTAAATACCGGTATCGTATCGCGGATTTTCCTTTTCGGTTCATACGCGAATGGTGAAGAAACACCCGACAGCGATATAGATTTATGCGTCCTAACACCGCTGGAGGAAGAACGGTGTTTTGATATTATGGTAGAATTAAGGGTAAAACTGTTTAATGTACGGGAAAAGAAAATTCCGTTGGATTTATTTGCCTATAATCATGAATTTTTTTTGGCTTGTGCTGAAAAACCTGGATTTCAACGTAATATTTTAAAAAATGGGGTTGTGCTATATGGGTAACGACAGTTTAAACATTAATGATTGGATTGAAAAAGCCCAAGGGGATTATTATTAGGATACTCATAAACAAAACATTCAAAAAAAAGGTAAACGCATGGACATCAAAATTTTTCTCGACGAATCGGAAATGCCTCGCCGTTGGTACAACGTTGCCGCCGACCTGCCGGCCGTTCCCCCGCCGCTCGTGTCGCAAGCGGTAAAATGCGGCTTGGCGACGCCTATGGCGCTACCCCAGTTGGAGAGCTACGGCGCCGCCCTATTGTGGGCGCGCACGGAAGGCTTCGTGGTAGCTCCGGAATCAAGCCACGCGATAGCGGCGGCCATACGCGAAGCGAACAAGGCCAAGGAGGAAGGCAAAGAAAAAGTGATACTGCTTAACGTCAGCGGGCACGGGCTAATGGACTTGGCAGGGTACTCAAAGTTCCTAAACGGCGAGCTGACCGACTATTCGCTTCCGCAGGAAGAAATCGACAAAGCGGAGAAAGAGTTGGACGGGTTGCCTAAAATCGGGTAGCGGCGGAAGAAGCGAAAATCGGTTTGGAAGACGTTAAATTTTAACCGGTTTAAATATTATGATTCTCGCGGCGTGGAATGAATTATATTATTGCTTTCACCGCAAACAAGGTACGGATAAAATGCTGTTTTTTTGGATATTGCTCTTCATAGCCGTGTTTTTGGGCACCATTGTCCTAATCTTCCATCTGACTCTCACGTTAAACGAGATGGAGAAGGATGTGAACGTGATGTCGGATGCCGTGAAAAACGACTACGCGGAACCTCCTGATACGGGAAAGAAGAAGAATAAAAAGTAGCTTAGCAATCGGAAGGATTCAATGAAATGGAAACTACCGTAAAAACGTCCGTAGACCAAGCGCTTTCGCTAATCAACGACAGCGTTCGAACGCTAAAACCCTACCACTTGACGCCGGAAACGCGTAGCGTCAAGCTCAATCAGAACGAGAACCCGTACGATTGGGACAGGAATATTAAGGAGCGGGCGGCGGCCTTTTTCACGGAGCGCCCGTGGAACAGGTACCCTGATTTCGTCCCCGACTCCCTTAAAGCGCGTCTCGCCGCGTATGTAGGCGCAACGCCCGACGGCATCATCGTAGGCAACGGGTCAAACGAGATGCTTTTGGTGCTAATGCTCTCTTTCGCGGCCAAAGCGAAGAGCGTGATCATCTGCTCCCCCACCTTCTCCGTTTACAGACTGTTGCGCGACGGCATGGGTACGCGCCCAATCGACCTAAGTCTGACAAGCGATTTGCAATACGACATCCCAGCCGTTAAAAAAGCCTCCGCTGAAAATCCGGGAGCCATGCTTATTATCTGCTCGCCCAACAACCCCGTCGGCAACACCGTAAGCGAAGCCGATCTTCGGGACATCCTCAACGCGCACACCGGGGTATGCGTCTTAGACCAAGCCTACGTTGAGTTCGGCGGTTTCAACGCCATCAGTCTAATAAGCGAGTACAAAAACCTTATAATCGCCCGTACTTTCTCCAAAGCGATGGCCGCCGCCGGATTGCGCCTCGGCTACATGATTGGGGCGCCGGAAATCATCGGCGAAATCAACAAAATCAAGCTACCGTACAACATAAACTTCTTCACCGAACACGCGGCGTCAACGATCCTTGACAACGCGTCAACGGCAGAAAAGTCCGTTGCGGCGATTATCAACGAAAGGGATCGTTTATACGACGATTTAAAGGCCATGCCGTTTGACGACATCTATCCAAGCGCCGCCAATTTTATATTGATAAGGACGCGACACAAACAAAAGTTGTTCGATCATTTAAAAAAATGCGACATATTGGTAAGGGACGTATCATCATACCACCTATTGGAGAATTGCCTAAGATTCAGCGTGGGTACGCCCGATGAGAATAATTTGTTGCGCGCGTCTTTAAAATCATTCTTTGAGCAAATATGAATATAAGGAGATAAAAATGACCGCTCGTACAGCCGCGATATCCCGCGCCACAAAGGAGACCGACATCCGCCTAACCCTAACCGTCGACGGCGACGGCGGCTCCCAAATCAATACCGGCGACGGCTTCATGGACCACATGCTAACGCTCTTCACCCGTCACGGTCTCTTCACCCTATCCGTAGACTGCAAGGGCGACATCCACGTAGACTTCCACCACAGCGCGGAAGACATCGGCATCTGCTTGGGGCAGGCGGTCAAGCAAGCGCTCGGCGACTGCCGCGGAATAAAGCGCTACGGCACGGCCTACGTCCCGATGGACGAATCTTTGGCGCGCGTTTGCTTGGATATCGCCGGACGCCCGAACTTGATCTACAACGTTTCGCTGACGGATAGAAAGATCAACAATTTTGACTGCGACCTGTCCGAAGACTTCTTCAAAGCTTTTTGCGACCACTGCGGGGCCACCGTCCACGTAGACCTGATACGCGGGCGCAACAGCCACCACTCGCTGGAAGCGGTCTTCAAGGCCTTCGGGCGGGCGCTGTCGGAGGCCTGCGGAATCGACGGGCGGGATGGGGCGGCGGGAGCGATTCCAAGCAGCAAGGGAATCATTTAACGTCGAATTTCTTACGGCTCCTCGGATGAAAACTTCTATGCACCTCCAACAGATACTCCCTGTCGACGTGCGTGTATATTTCCGTCGTTACGATGTTTGAGTGTCCGAGCATCTCCTGCACCGTCCGTATGTCCGCCCCGCCCTCCAACAAGTGGGTGGCGAAAGTGTGGCGAAACGTGTGCGGTGAGATTTCTTTCTTCACCCCGCCGGCCTCCGCGTATCGTTGCACCATTTTCCATATACCCATACGAGAAAAACCGCGCCCGCGAAAATTTAAAAAGAGCGTGCTTCCCGAATGCGACCGAACCAAGAACCCTCTCTCATTATCCACGTACCGACCGATCCAATAGAGCGCGCTGTCGCCTATGGGCACTATACGCTCCTTAGAGCCTTTGCCCACAACGCGTACCAATTGTTCCCTCTCCAAAAGTTGCTCCATCGTAAAGGCGCATAACTCCGACACGCGCATTCCCGTAGCGTAAAGCGTTTCGATGATCGCTCGGTCGCGCAAACCGCTCTTTCCCTCCAAATCCACGGCGTTTATCACCGCCTCCACCTCCTCCACCGACAACACCGACGGCAACGCCCGCGTCCGCTTGGGGCTCTCGAGCAACTCCGTGGGGTCGCTCGCTATGTATCCCTCAACGGCGACAAACGCGAAAAAGCTCCTCATGGACGACACCGTGCGCTGTATGGAGGTAGCCGCGAAACCCAAGTCGTACAACAACCTGACGTAGGCGGATAGGAGTTGCGGCGTTACCTTTTGTAAATCGATAGCGTCGTGCTGGGCGAGATATCCGGCAAGCCTCCGCAAATCGAAGCTATAAGAGACGGCGGTGTTGCCGCTAAGCGTCTTTTCCAACTGCAGGTAGGCCATGTAGGTGTCCAAATAGGGCATTTCGGGCATAAAAAAGCCTTCTTTGTCTAATCTTATCGTCTACTGTTGATAAGTGTTCATCGGCATCCGTTAGATACCGATAAACATCAATCGCGCTCATTAACGTAAAAAAGGATTGCTCCGCGCCTCTCGCTCAACGGACGTCCGACCGCCGTGACCGGGGCATAGTACGGTTTGGGGCGGCAACGTCAGAATCTTTTCGCGTATGCTTGACGTCAATTGACCGAAATCGCCGCCGGGCAAATCGGTCCTGCCTACCGAGCCGGCAAAGATCGTGTCGCCGCAAAAACATACGCCGTTGAAGACGAAGGCGCAACCGCCTTGCGTATGGCCCGGAACGTGCAACACCGTAAACTCAAACTCCCCTATTCGCGTTACTCCCTCCGACAAAGAATTGATGCCGCCGTCAACGGAAAAATCGGATCCCATGAGAATCGAACCGTTGCGCTTTGAGTCGGTCAGCATGTCTTTATCGTTATCATGAATGAAAATCTTAGCGTCTTTATATTCGGCAAGGATCTCAGGAATACCCATTATATGGTCGAAGTGACCGTGCGTCAGCAATACGGATATAGGGCGTAATTTCTCTTTTTGCGCGTATTCAACGACTTCGCGGCAATGATCGGAGGGATCGATTATCAGGCAGTCGCCGCTCGACCGCGGGATAACGTAGGTGTTGACTTCCAACTGACCTGTTATTATTTTTTTGTAATCCATAACGGCGCCTCTTTGTCGTTTAATGTGTTTGATCGTTATTGACGTAAAAATCAACTTTTATACAACGGTTCTTGAAACTCACCCAAGAAAATCACCTCCGGTTCCAATAGAATACCGCGTTTTTCAAAAACCGTCCGTTGCACGTGCCGTATTACGGCCCTTACGTCCTCCGCTTTGGCGCTTCCCGTGTTGATGATGAAGTTCGCGTGCTTTTCAGAGACTTCGGCCATTCCAACTTTGAAGCCTTTTAGGCCGCATGACTCTATCAGCGTACCGGCAAAACCGTTCGGCGGGCGCTTGAAGACGCTTCCGCAACTGGGAGAATCCACCGGTTGCTTTGACCTGCGCTTGGCTAAGATATCATCCCGTATGGATTTAAGTCGCGCGGCATCGCCGGGAACAAAATCGAATGTCGCCGCGAGTACGGCATATCCGCCGCCTTTGAGCGTGCTGGTTCTGTATCCCAAATTCAGATCCTTGACGTAAACGGTCTCTATAGTATTGGCGGAAATATTCAGCGCTCGCACGCTACGCAACGTTTGGGAGACGTCGGCGTCAAAGGCGCCGGCGTTCATTACCACCGCGCCGCCCACCGTTCCGGGTATACCCGACAAACACTCGATTCCGGCGCAACCCCTCTCCGCGGCGGCGGCGGCCAATTCGTCCAACGGAAAACCGCTCAACACGAAAGCCGTGGCGTTGTCCCAACTTAACGCCGAAAAACACTTAGACAGATTCACCGCGATCCCGCGGAAACCGGCGTCGCTTATCAGCACGTTCGACCCGTTGCCGAGAATGAAGAGCGGCGCCTCCCTCTCGGCGGCAAAGCGGCACGCCTCCACGACCTCCGCCTCGGAGCGCGGCTCGGCGTAGTACCGCGCCGGCCCGCCTATACGATAGGAAGTTTTGTCGGCAAGACAAACGTTCTCCGCTATTTTGAGCATCAGCAAACCGTCCGATGTCGTATTTTTATTATGTACCGACGCCGTAATCGCATACACGTTGCGCGAACGCAACCTATAATCACAAAATAAAAAACATTTCCCTATATTTCGGCAACGGCCACGCATCGTCCGGCACGCTACCCTCCAACGCGTCAACATACCGCCTAACGTTGTCCATCCGCGGCTTAATCTCTTTGAACAGATACGCCGCCCTATCCACTATCTCCATCCCGCGCGCTTTGTCCGCCGCCGCCGACAGGTCTTTAAGGCCCTTGCGGACGCGATAGATATCGGCGGTGAGCTTCTCAAACATCTCCTTGCGGTCTTCCAACGCGCCGTCCGCCATTTCAATGGTCATGTCGTCGGCCAGCACCCGTAGCACCTCCAACCCGCTCGCGATATCCGTTTGATAATTGTAAGCGCTCGGCAATACCCGCGTGTCAACCATATCAATCAGCGTTTTAATCTCTACGTCGAGCGTATTGCAATATCGGTTCAGCCGAGACTCGTACATTGCCGTGAGTTCCGCCTCCGATAATACCTTGCGGCATTTGAACAGATCAACGGTCTTAGGGGATATAAGCGCTTTAAGCGCTTCGTGTACGGACGCGGCGCTCGGCAAACCGCGCGTTTGCGCCTCCTTCGCCCATTCGGCGGAACGGCAATCGCCCTCAAAAAGTATCGGCTTAGATTCCTTGATCACGTCGGAGAGGACGCTTACCGCCGCGTCGGTTATATCCTGCTTACGGGTAGCAACGTCTACTTGTTGATTATCGCCGCCGTCAGCGGTAGCGGCGGCGCGCTTATCGCCCTTGCCTTTGGCGAGTTCTTTCTTTATCCGTTCGCAAATCATCGCAATCGAATCAGCCACTATCGTATTCATAACCGTAACGAACATCGAAAGATCCGCCGAGCTACCGGGTATTCTAAACACAAACGCTTCCCCCCAAATCGCGACGGAGGAGGTCTCATTGCCATGGTACTTCCACTTAGCCGGAATACCGGCGTCGAGGTCGGCGAAATCCCGCTTTTTACCCTTTTCCGCTTTTCCGCCGGCTTCAATCGCGGCAAATACATCGGTGAGCTCCTCACCTAAGGAGACACCGAGCGTGGCCAACGGTGCTTCATCGGCATAGAACCGGTTCTCGTTGCCGGCGGAAGCGACGACGGCGCATAACAAATCGCCGTAGCGATAAACGGCGTGTACCGCCGACGCCGCGATTATCAAAAAGAGCAGTTTTTCCTCACGGGTACCGCCTATGCTCAGCAGATTGTCGTTTTTTTCGTTCGATATCGACTCAAGCGACAATCTGACGCTCTTTCCGCAACCGCGCATCCCCTTAAACGGCTTTTCGTGCGATAAGCAAACCAAATTGTTCCACAACGCGGTTTTTCTCATTATGTCCATGAATTTAGCGTTGTTGTCGACCGCGATATCCGACCTCTCGCCCGTTCTAACGAACACGTACCGGTTCAACGCGGTTTCGTCGCGACGTTCCGCGGCCGTAATATCAAGTTCGAATTTATCCGCCTCCGTTTTTACATCGCGCAAATATTTGAGCACGCGCTCCTTTACCGAATTGATGTGGCCTTCCGGCTGCCTATCACCCAACGGCGGCGCCCCTACGAGCGTGCGGCCGGTCAGCATGAGGTCGGCGCGCTCATTGTACCAATCCCTACCGACAAGCGTTATTTCCTGCTCTATATCGCAAAAAGAGCAAACGCTCTCCACATCGCGACCGAAGAGTTTGAGCAACTCTTTCGCGGCCGCGTTTAACGCGTAGTTGCTGTTCTTTAACGGCTCCAATCGCTCTTGCGTATCGCACATATCAACCCACGAGAAGCAACCGAACTCATTGGGCGCTATAGGGGCGGAAATGCCGGAAACGGAACGGGTTATATCGCTTCTGACGCTCATTGTTTGTATCCGCTTTCTAAGTTACAAGTTCGGCTGTGAAACATAGACAGATTTTACGACAATTCAATAATATACATCACAACGAGGCTGTAGTGCATATTTTTTGTTAAAATAGGCGTTGCCGGAAACCGCGCCCCCCTCCTACCTGTCGGTTAGCGGTATAAACGCCCTCTCCTCAGAAACGCTCTTGTACGCCGGCCTCATAATCCGCCCGCCGCAAATGATCTCCTCTATC
>LIUJ01000111.1 GCA_001462255.1 Fibrobacteria bacterium GUT77
ACCGGGGGTTTTAACCTCCGGTTTTGTCCACATTGTCCACGATGTCCACCATACTGCCTACGCGAAATACTCAAACGTATTCTCCCCGAACCGCCTGCCCGTATCGCTGCCGAGCGGCGTGCTTACAAAATTCTCGCCCCCATCCGACGTTCCGCTCGACGATACGCCGTTATTTTCTCTGAAACCGCTACGCGACTCGACTCGATCGGCCATTTCTTCCCACATTTGACGGGGCGATTTGTCGCCGTCGGTGTTGGCGCCTACCTCCACGTCTATCGCTCCGAACTCCAAGTTTTGCTTCAGCAGGGAGTCTTTTAACGATTGGAGATTGCTCTCCACTATCGACTTGACTTGTTTATTCTCCACCTGCATTCTCGCGAATACCACGTCGCCCTGCACCCTTATGCTCATTCTCATTTCGCCTAACGATTCCGGACGCAACACCATGCGAATTTCGTTTGCTCCGGAGCGTACGGCGTTGTTCAATTTCTCGCTTATCTGGCGGATGACCTCGAAGCGATCGTCTTGCGTAACCGCCGGGGCGTCGGCTTTATCGGCGTGCCTCGCGGCAATCGTCGACTTGGAACTTGTAGACTCAACCGAACTCGTACCGCCCGAACCGGCGTCTTCGTTGTCAACCGACATATCGGCGTCGACGCTTGATTCCATGCCGCTTGTCGTCGAACCGCTTGACGACACGGCGTCGCTTGCCGAAGCCGTAGCCTTCAGCGACGCGGGAGATTTGGCGGCCTCGCCCGACGACGCCTTGCCTACCTTGTTTTTTATCAAACCGCCGGCCTCTACCGTCTGCTTCAACTTAGCTACGAAGGCCTCGTCCTCGGCCTTATTCGCGGCGACCGTTTCGGCCTTCGCGCTCGCGGCCCCTATCGCCGCGCCAACGGCGCTCGCGGAAGCTTTGGCGGCGGCTTTGGCGCCGCTCGCGTGGTCAACACGGCCTTTTTTCGCTGCTTTCTTGCCAAACGATTCCATAACGCTTACGGGAAGCTCAGCCGTTTCACCGTCAACAACAACGCTCTTTGATTGACCCTTAGCCTGACCCCGCGTCCGCGATTCCGCGGCGACGTCATCCTTAGACTCGCCGCCCTCCGCGGACTTGACCGTCTTCTTACCATGCGCCAACGCCATAACGCTAAGCGGCAATTCGACGCTCTCACCGGCGGAAGAGGAACTCGTCCCAATCACGCGATCGGCGCTCATTGAGGCCAATCGGTTCGCCGACTCCACGCTTGAACGCACATGCCCGCCGACGGAATCGCGGGCGCTTATCGGAAGTTCGGCAAGAGCAACGCGCTTTACCGCCTTATCGCCGACATTGGCTTCGGATTCGACATCCGCGCTAACGGTCGTATCGGCGGTCTTATTCGCAGTTTTATCAACAACCGTTTTAACATTCGACCCAACATCCGCTTTAACGCGTTCTTTGACATCCGTATCGGTGTCCGTTTTGGCTTTCGTCTCGGTTTTCGTATCGGCTTTAGTTACAACGCCGGCCGTATTCGCGGCAACCTTGACTTCGGTCTCAACGGCCGTATCGGCGCTCGCGTTGACGACACCGACACTCTTATCAACACCCGCTACCGTAACTTTCGCTATATTGGCGTCGGCCTTGGCCTTAACGCCGGCATCGGCGTTAACCGTTTTATTGACTTTATGACCGGCTTCGACGTTGATTTTAGCGTTGGCTTCGGCATGAACCGCAGCCTTAACGCCGACATCGGCGTTATCCGTCTTATTGGCTTTGGCTTTAGTATCAACTTTGACATCAACATCATCCCGTTTGTCAGCCGCTTTGACAACCGTCTCGACTTCAGCGCCGGTATCGTCGCTAATGTTTGCCCCAAAAACCGTATCGGAACCGGTCTTGGCTTTGGCGTTGACGCCGGTATTCACGACCGTATCAACGCCGGCATCGGCACGTTCATCCGCCGTAATTACGGCGGCCTTTGCCGCACTTACGCCCGCTTTAACCTCGGAACCGACATCGGTATTAACCGTTTTATCCGCAGCCGCGTCAACGTCAATCTTGACACTCGCGATATTCGCGTCCGCTTTGACTTCGGTATTGACGGCGGCGGCGTTAACGTCCGCCTTAACGACCGTACCGATTTTCGTATCGATTCCGGTACCGGCATTCGCCGTATTGCCTACTGTCTTTACGTTCGTATTTAAAGCCGTGCTATCGGCGCCGACCTCAACATCAGCCGTATTGACGCCGACGTTGACATTCGCTTTAACATTATCCGCGTTAACGTCGGCTTTAACGCTCGCTTTATTTATTATACCTATATTATTGATACCCGTATCAACTTGCGCTTTATTTAAGCCGAGCGTAACGCCGGTATCGCTCTTGACGGGCGCTACGCTCGCCTGATTCGCCTTGCTCAACGCGGCCTTGAGTATCTCCGACTTGACCGTTCCGAGTTCCACGGCCGCTCTTTCCAAGTCCGTCATTTCGGCTTGCCCGCGCACTATCTGCCTTACGCGGTCGGCGGATCCCGCTAATTCTTCCCTTATCAGATTGCTGAACGCGCTTACCGTGTCGGCCACCGACATGCCGAGGTCGGCCGGATTAATCGCTTGGGGAATACCCGTAGCGGCGCCGGCGGCACCGTGTTCGGCCATCTTCTCGGCTATCATACCGCTCACGCCGATAAGCCTGAAAGCCATATCCATGCGGAATTTTTCGGTGCGTAACGCCGTAGCGAACTCGGAAAGCTCGGCGGCGTTCTCCTCGGGCGCTATATCGGCTATCGGGCTTTCCATGCCGTATGCCGCCATAGCCATATTCGCGCTCTCGGCGTTGGCGCTCACGTCTATGCGGTCGTTGGCCATCTTGATTGTGAGATCCAAGTAGGCCATGATGGCCGCGAGCTGCTCAACGTTGGCCGGGTCAAACTCGAAATCGCCGGTGTAACGCCCAGGCCTTAAAAAGGGGTTATTATTATCTATATTGGCCGGATCAAACTCGAACTCGACGGAGATGTCGCCGTCGTCGGGGAGGCCGAGTATCCCGGCTATCCGCCTTAGGGCCTGATTCAGCAAAACGTTGCCGACGCGGATCTTGTCGTCTTGGGGTATCAGCTTGGACATATCTTTGATTCCGGCAATCTCATCGGCTTCCGTCGGCACTTCGCCGACGACCGGCGTTTCGGCGCTCTCCTCGGCGACTACGGCGCCGCCGGCGGCGGCGGTAGCGGCGGTAGCAACGGCTGGCGTCGACCCACCGACGGACGGCGCGGTCTCGGCGAGTTCAACGGCGGCCATCAACTTCTTGACCTCCTCCGTAAACGTCTTAACGCCGTCGGCCTTGCCATTGCCGGCCTTGGCACCATCAGTGTGGCCGCCAACGCCCAACAGGCCGGCCAACGAGACGTTTTTTACAGAATCGCTTTGCATAATAGCCACCTATTCCCTTTGTTTATTGGCTTATTGACGCTTTCCGGATTTGCTTTCGCATGACAGTCATTGCGAGCGTAGCGAAGCAATCCAGAGAATTGTCAAAACGTTTCATTTTATTAATTTATTGATCCGAACAGCCTTTTCTTTTGTTAGAAGGGATAGAATCTTACCCTTCTGGCGGTCGTCGTTCATCTTCCCCAAAATCGCGGCGACCTGCGAATCCTGAATCGTCTCCAAAATCGCCGCCGCCTCGCCCGGCTTCATAGCCTGATATATTTTGGCCAATTTCTTAAACCGAGCGTCCTCGAGGGCCGGCGTCTCCGCCATCTTCTTCTCAAGTTGCCCCCGCTCGCTGACCAACGCCTCGCGCCCCTTCTCAATCTCCGCCTGAAGCATCTCAAGC
>LIUJ01000112.1:0-3813 GCA_001462255.1 Fibrobacteria bacterium GUT77
AGCGAGGGAGGGCGTAGCCCTCCCCTTATATGAATTTGACTTTGATTTTTATTATTTTACTTTGATAAAGAAAGGATTACAAAATGAAACTGTTAAAATGGATATCGGTAATAGCCGTTACCGTAACCGTAACCAGCATTCTGCTCTTCACTTTTACGCAGCCGGAGTTCAAAGCTACCGCGCAGATTAAAATACCGTGGTGCAACCTGCCCAAATACCCGATACTCATGTACGTGGGCGCGACTTTCGCCATAGGCCTCCTGCTTGGATTCTTCGCCGCCGCCTACTACTACATAGTGGGTCAAGCCGGAATCCGCGCCAAAAAGAAGGAGATCAAGCGGCTCGAAGGCGCGGTCGCCGACGCGAACGCCGAATTGGAGCGTACGCGCGATTCCGCGACGCAGGCCAAGAAGGAGGTCAAGCGGCTGGAGGGCGTTATTGTGGAGATGACGGCCGAGATTGATAGCCTCCGCGACGCCGCGGGGAGTTCCGGCGCCGGCTCAAGGAAGAAAAACACCGCGTCTATGAAAGCTGTGGGCGAAAAGGACTGGCTCGTATGAGTATGAGACTTGCGTTCCGCATAGCGTCGCTGATCCCCGCCGCCGTCACGGCGGCCGTAATGAGCGCCGCCGCGCCCGTAGCCGCCCAAGACCCCGAAGCCGCCGACGAGGCGCTCAAAAAGGGAAATCTCGCCGAAGCCAAAACGCAATACGGGCAAATCATAAAGGGCAACCCCGCGGAATACAACGCCGTTCTCGCCTACGCGTCGACCCTACCCCCCAAAGAGGCGCTGAAAACGGCGGACTCGTTGAGCCGCGCCCAAAACGTGCCCGGATGGGTTAGGGCGCGGGCATTGCGCTTTTCCGCCGACCACCTGTTTCTTAAAGAAGAGTACAAAAAAGCCGCCGACGCCTACCTGCAAGCCTCCAAGTCAGACACGTTGTCCATATACAAACACCTATACGCGCTGTCAACCGCAATGGACGGCCAAACGGAATCGGCAAGGGCGGTGTGGAACGCGATGGCGCTTAATAAAGCCGACGAACTATGCGGCGAGGCGACGCGGCTCGTAGCGCTTTTGCCCGTATCCGCAAATAACGCCGCAACCAATGCCGCAAAGGTCGACACTGTAAAAACTCCGCCGATACCGCCCGCAACGGTCGGTCAACCGAATAACTCTTCCGTATCAACAATCAGTACGGTAAAAGTTGACACGGTAAAAACATTGTCAACGCCGACGCCTATTGCGCCGGTTAGTCAACCGAGTAATACGCAAGTATCAACGCCGAAAGCAACGGTCGGTCCACAAATCAACGCGCAACCGCCCGCGCCCGTTAATACGTTTGCGAGACCTATTGAGCCGCTGTTTACGGTACAGGTGGGCGCGTTCGCCTCAAAGGATAACGCCGACAACCTCGTTAAGCGTCTCGCCGGCAAATATGAAGATATAACCGTGGCCTCGGCGATAGGCAACGACCAAATTCTCTACAAAGTGCGGGTAGGAACGTTCCAACGAAGAGAAGACGCCGCCGCGTTCGCCGACAGGCTAATCGTCGAGGCGGGGTTATCGGCACGTGTCACTGATAAATAAGGAGACTGCGCAATGGAATACGAAATGGTAATCGGCTTGGAAGTCCACGCCCAACTGCTCACGAAAACCAAGCTCTTTTGCGGTTGCACCACCCCTTTCGGCGCCCCGCCCAACTCCCACGGTTGCCCGGTGTGCCTCGGCCTCCCCGGAGCCCTTCCGGCGCTCAATAGGGCGGCGGTGGAAATGGCGGTGCGTATGGGGTTGTCGCTCGGGTGCACTATCAACACCAAGTCTATCTTCGCCCGCAAGCATTACTTCTACCCTGACCTCCCCAAGGGATACCAAATATCGCAACTCGACATTCCGATATGCGTGACCGGAACGTTGCCGATAGTCGTCGACGGGCGGGAATTATCCATTCGCGTCAATCGCGTGCACATGGAGGAAGACGCCGGCAAACTCGTGCACGACCAAGACGCAGACTCGCTCTTCGACGTGAACCGTTGCGGTAGCCCGCTCATTGAGATCGTCTCCGAACCGGATATGCGCAGCCCGCAGGAGGCCTACGCCTATCTGATCGGGCTCAAGCAGATACTCGAATACCTCGGCGTTTGCGACTGCAATATGGAAGAGGGGAGTTTGCGTTGCGACGCAAATATTTCGCTACGCCCAAAGGGAGAAAGCAAACTTGGGACAAAGACCGAAATAAAAAACATGAACAGTTTCCGCAATCTCGAAAAGGCGCTCGAGTACGAGGCGCGTCGGCAGGAGGAGGTGTTGCGGTCGGGCGGACGCGTTGTACAACAGACCTTCCTATGGAACCCGAATGAGAATCGCTCCGTCCCCATGCGAACCAAGGAGGACGCCGACGACTACCGCTACTTCCCCGATCCCGACCTCATGCCGCTCGTCGTGGGGGCGGAGTGGGTTGACGGCGTGAGAAAAACGTTGCCGGAATTGCCGGTGCCGCGCCGCCGCCGTTTCGAGGACGACTACAAAATCTCCCCCTACGCCGCCGAAACGCTCACCGGTTCGCGTCCCATAGCCGACTATTTTGAGCGGTGCGTAAGCGGTTGCGGCGACGCGAAATCCGCGGCCAATTGGGTGATGACGGATATTATGCGTATGATGAACGACGCGAAAATAGAGAGCCCGTTCGGGTTAAAAACAAAACCGGAGCGACTGGGCGAGTTGATAACGCTGATAAACAACGGCGGCGTCTCCGCCAAAGCCGCTAAGAAAGTTTTGGACCTAATGGAAAGCGAGGACAAGAATCCGGGCACGGTGATCCGCGAGCAGGGTTTGGAACAGGTCTCCGACGCGTCGGCGCTTGAAGCCGTGGTGAAGGGCGTGGTCGACGCGCACCCGACGGAGGTTCAGAGGTACAAGGGCGGAGACAAGAAACTGGCGAGCTTCTTCATGGGCCAAGTAATGAAAGCGTCAAAGGGCGCGGCTAACCCTAAGGAAGCTATGATTATTCTTGACAGGCTGACGTTGGGATGATACGGAACATTATAGCAACGGCGGCGGTAGCGTTGTGCGCTTACGCGGCGACGGCGCAGTCGCTTGGCGGTAGCGTTAATACAAGTGACACGACCGACACCGTTGCCGTCGGTGTTGATACGTTATTGACTATAGATGATAACGCCGTTGATTCTCTCGATGTTAAAACCGCCGATACCAAACCGGGTAAAGACGCCATTGATATGGACGACGAGGAGCTACTGCAAGCGGCGCTATCCGTAGACAGCATAAAAGTTTCGTCCTCCGCGCAGAAATTAGACCTGATACGCCGCGAGTACGAGTACAAAAAGCAAACCAAAGCCGCGATTATAATGATGATATTCATAGCGGCGGCAATGGCCACGTCGCAATCGTGGAATCCGAGGTGAAACATTGCGCACCCGACGCGCGGCGGCTAATGTTTTTTCTATGAAAAATATCGTCGTATCAATATAATAGTTTTTGAAACGAAAATCAACAAGTATTTCAATATTATAAGAAAATTTAATTGTAATGTACAACACCTTATTAATTGGTAAGACCGGAGGAGATACTAATCCTAAAATCAATCGCAAAAGTAACTCTTAATCTTATACCCCAAAAAACCGAATTTGTGACAAATGGTGCTAAATACCGATCTGACCGCAATATATTGTGTTTAATACTAACAATATATACAATATATAGTATACTGACAGTAGCATCGTAGCCGTTTGTTACTGCCTAAACTAAAAAAGTTTGTTTTGCTATTGACATCCTTGAATCCATATAGTATTTTA
>LIUJ01000112.1:4009-4163 GCA_001462255.1 Fibrobacteria bacterium GUT77
TCCTTGAATCCATATAGTATTTTAATCGGTATGCGATAACCGGCCTTGTTTATACATGGAACGCATTGCGGTTTCCGTGAAAACTTTAATACCTATTATGCTTGAAGAAAGGGGGGGTTGTGATGTTGGTAACGATGTTGGTTTTACCGGTAGT
>LIUJ01000113.1 GCA_001462255.1 Fibrobacteria bacterium GUT77
TTGGGCGCAGGGCGTTACGATAGACGGAATAAAGGTAGACGGAGGCGGACTCGCGCCGTTTGAAAACAAAGCGGTATGGGGTGGTCAATATCCGTTGTTTCACGGTAACGCGGCCATTACCCTCGCGGTGGCCGGTGGGACGGTCATTCGAAATTGCGTTATTACAAACGGGTATTTCGGAATAAACGTTAAGGATAGGAACACGGGCGGCGTTTTCGGAAACCCGAATCGGGACGATAATGACTTGACAATCCCTCTATCCGGTTTCGGAAAGGTAGGCTACCACCTTTTCGAGTACAATAGGATACAAGGCAACATGACGGGGATGTTTTTTGAATCGGCTTGGGATTTAGGATCTACGATTCGCTATAATCTTATTTACAACAATATACATACCACGTCGGCGTTACCGGTGATGGAAGATCCGAGCAATGCCGTTGGAGGGGCAATTCTGTTCAAGGATGTGAAGTATACTCCGGTAGCCATCTACAACAATACGTTCTATAATAATACGGGAAATATTATGGCGGGGTGGAAAGTCGGCGCGCCGCACCTAATTTTCAACAATATATTCGGTAAGCCGAATTACGCGCTCGGAGTGCAAAGCGCGATGCCGAATTCCGTGGGGAACGCGGTTTTTGAGCATAGGTTTCCGTATAGGATGCACAATAGTATATTCGCCGCCACCGCCGATTTGAAGTCGGAGGGTAGGCACATAAGCGACTGTAAAAGGGATGCCATTCGTGATCCGGCGACGGGTAAGGAATTGGAGGAGGGAATATACGGACAGTCTATTAGCGGCATTACCCAGGTTAGAGTATCCAACAATTTGCCCAATCCGACCGCCGGTAGCACGGAGGTTGAGTGTATAGGCGTGCTCGCCGGAATGAAGGTAAAAACAAACGAGTTTATTGCTCCGGGCGGACTGATGACCGGTACATTGTTTGACCAGGCGGCCAACATTCGCTGGCTCGAAACCACAAGGTCGATAGCGGGGACTGAAGACTTGTTTGTTTCCACCGATACGATGTCGGTTGACTTTCTTAGACCGAAATGGGATCACCCGCATGTCATACAGTTTATAAAGGGTCAGGGGTGGAAGGACATAGGGATGAAAAATTCGGACGGTTCGGTTGCGGACATCGGTGCCATATCGTCAACCGGTAGGGCGTTGTCGGTTACGGCGAGAATCAGGCCGTCCAACGCCGTGCTTATTAAGGCCGACAACACAACAGCTACGGCGAGTTTCTATGTGAACGTGGAAGGCGGTCAACTCAATACTCCCAAGATCAGTTTCCTGCGTTGGGTAGCGCCTTTGCCGACCGAGCCGGCCGAACCGTCCGGCGGCGCGGCTCCGGTTGTGCCTAAGAGTAGCCATACCGTAATAGCGAATACAAGCGCTGTGTTTGTCAACGCCAACAACACGGTGTCTTTTACCATCCCGCCCCTACCTCCTCCTCCGACCGACACGAGCTCTCAATACGGCTTCTTTGAGATCGTGGTTTCCGGCACCGACGCGAACGGCAACGCCGTTACGTCTGATATCGGTTTTCTGCCGTTTCGTAAACTTGATTATACTTTGGAAATAAAGGTTTTCGCGCCCGGCGGCTCCACCCCGCTCAAGGAGGTAAAGGTGGGCGATAGGTATACTATCGAGGTAACGCCAGTGTGCAGAGGCGGCGTTGTCGCGGGGCTCTGTGATAATCAGGGACGGTACATCGGTCCCGCCCTAAACGAAATATCTTACGAACTTCAATCCGACGCCGCTGCGTTCATGTATACGTGGAATACCGAGACGCCGTTTACTTACGACGGTCCCAACGCAAATATGACCAACGCCGGTAAAAAATATGATGTCTACTTCACCCGCGCCGGCGCGGAGACTATAATGGGGGCGGGAATTGCCCCGCACCCGAAAGATGAAAAACTTCGTTCGGTTTTTCTCGGCACCGCCGACATTACCGTTAGACCCGGAAACCCCGACCACATAATCTTCACCGACCCAATCCCCTTAAGTCAGCTTGGCACCGCCACAGCCACGGTAATAAATCGCGGCACAAGCAAGCCGGTTACCGTTGAGGTTCAGGACAGGTTCGGCAACGCCGTGGACGTGCCCGTGTCGGTTTCCATATCATCCGACAATACGGCCGTTGGCGACGTAGGCAAGCCGGGCGATATAAGCAGTAAGACCGTGACTACCACCGGTGCTACCGGCGTGGCCGAGTTTGTGGCGCAAACGGCTTCCGGCGCTACGTCGGGTCAAACGTTCGACATGACGGCCACGGCTACTTATAACGGTAGTCCCGTTGGTCCTAAAAATACGAATGACAACGTGGCCCGTTTGCGTGTAGGCCGCGCCCTCGACCGTTTCCAGGTCTTTTACGACGACGTGGGGCCGGAGGTTGACTGGCGGAATTACTATGATCCGGAGGCTAAGATAGACGGTGTTGTGGGCGAGTGGTACAAGATAACCGTCAAGGTCGTCGTCGGCAACGAGGTCAACACGACCAGCGCCGGAAAGTTTTTGCTTGTTGACCCCGATAATCCCAATTTGATATTCAGCGCTACGTCCGGCGGGGCGTCCGCCACGGTGTTTCCGATAAGCGGCGGTGTCGCGACTTTTTGGGTGAGCGCGGCACCGGGGGCCAATAGGTCCATTGCCGACGCGAGCATAACGGTTATCGCGCTTAGCACGAGCGATCCGTCCGACCTTGACGGGTCGATAAATTCGGGCAGTAGGGGAGACATCAACTTTAAGATACCTACCACCTCTACCGAGTACGCCGTGGTTTACGGCAACGGGCAGGGGCAGCCCGACAGTTTGCTTGTATACTACAAGACCGGTAGCGCTTCGCTGACCGGGGCGGGGGCTATGTTGCCGAGCAGGGTAGAGCTGAAGTGGAACGGGGTTACCATGGTGTCGGCGTCGGTGACGGCGCGGAGCGACCTTGTGTTGCACGTAGGCTTTACGGGGGCGGACAGGCCTACGGGGCGAACGTCCGTCGGCAATAAATTGGGTAAAGACGTTACCGTGTTCGGCGGCGCCGGCGGAGCCGGGGCGGAGGAGAGCGTGCCTGAATTGTACGACGGCATGGGCCCGGTATTGGCCAACGGCGAGCCGGGCGACGGCGCGGGAGCCAGCGGAGCGTTTATATTGGATAACGAGAGCGGCGCCGCGGTTGACACAATCATCATAACGTTGTCGGAGCCGTTGCGCGACGAAGACAAGCTGACGTCGCTCTTGTACGTTGAGCCGGGCGCCGGCGCTCCGGGTGAGGCGGCGTCGGCGGCGGAGGGTACGCCGCTTACGATAATGGGCAAACCCTTCTCCGCCGACGGGCGTACCTATACTGTGGCGGTGGGGCACACCGTCGCCGGGCCCATCCCCAACGGGTGGATACGGCTCAACCCTCGTGGGGCGGACGCCGTTACCGACGCTGCGGCCGATGCCGATAGTAGGGTGGGGGACAACAAACCGCACGACCGCAACCGCTGGGTGCAACTTAAAGTGCGGGAACAAGCGCCTATAGTTGTTAGCGCCTACTATACGGCAAACGACGCCACGGGCAAGCCCGATTTCGCCTACGTGGTGTTCAACAAGAAAGTTAGCCCTACTTGGTGGTTCTTGGGCGGAAGCGTCAAGTTTAGCGGGAGTACCGCCGGAAACGAAATTTTGTCGCAACAGGCGCAGATAGATTCGAGGTTCGACGTTCTCGCGGACGGCGTTACGCTTAGGATAGATTTAAGCGCGGCGACCTCTTTCACTTCGGCGTCGGCGCCTATCAAAACCTCCGGCAATATGCCGTTTACTATAACCTACAACCCCGCCACCGAGTGGCCGGCGGAGGAGGTCAGCGCTGCGGACGGCGCCAACCCGGTGGTTGTTAGGGCGGTTTACCGAACCGGCTCAATCAAAAGCGACAACAAGAACTTCAATCAAGACACCCTGGTAGTGTACTACAGCGAGCAACTTAGCCCGCGGTCTAAGGCCCTAACGCTAAACAACCCGGTAACGTTGAAAACTAAGGACGGCGACAGGTACGGCGCGACCCAACCGGAGTTGCAGTTGTTGGGGGATGTAGGGTATGACCGCGAAGTCGGTTACTATAAGGCGGTATACTTGGTACTCAGCGAATTTTCCGCGTCCGCGTATCCGAGGACGGGCGACTCGCTCTACATAAACGAGAACGCGGGCATTGAGGACGACCAATCTCCGCCCAACGCGCAAGACAAGGATTACAATAGGCGGGTGGTGTTGGAGGTAAAGCGCGCGTCGAATTGGACGGTGACGGTAAAGAGCAATCCGTTTGTGAGCGGTAGCGGGGCGCCGGGGTTGGGCGTGGAGTTGTCGCCGAACGCCAAGGGGGTGTCTAAAATTGACGTTAAGGCCAACATAAAAGTATTCGACAATTTGGGATCGCTTGTGAGGGATACGACGGTTAAGAGCTTGCCCGACGTGGGTAAAATAGACTGGTTGTGGAACGGTACCAACAACAAGGGACGGTTGGTAGGCACCGGCACCTACCTCTTTAGGGCGACGTGCGAGTCTTTGGCGGACGGTGAGAGCAAGCCGGAAGTATACAAGATGGAGCCTAAAATGCTGGGTGTTGTGCGCAAGTGAGGGGTAGTTTCAAGTAGCGAAGCACCTTGTTTATCGAGACGAAGTCAATCTCGATGGCTTAGCTTGATTCTTCGAGATTGCCTTGCGGCGAAATAAGCAAGTTGCTTCGCTTCGCTCGCAATGACATGGTGAGGTCGTTATTGCGAGGAGCGAAGCAATGCTCTTTGTAATGACCGTCATTATGAGTCTGTCATTGCGAGCGAAGCGAAGCAATCTCGATGAGTCAAGTTAATTTACACGGATTTTGGGACAGTCTCGCATAACCCGATGTAGTGGCGGGGTTTGGTTAAACGATTTGGGTATAAAAACGGGGCGGTCGGGGGTGACCGCCCTTTTGTGTTGACGACGCGGGAGATAAAATGGGAAAAAAGGCAATAGGGATAGACTTGGGCGGGACGGCTATAAAGGGCGCCGTCATTGACGAAAACGGGATAAGCGGCGAGGTTACGCGCGTGCCCACGGAGGCGCAAAGCGGCGGGCAACGCGTGATGGAGAATATCCTTTCGCTCATAGAGAAGTTGACGGGCGCGGGCGGCGGCGCGGGGGCGTTTGTGGGCGTGGGCATAGGGACGCCGGGATTTGTGGGCGCCGACGGGGTGATTTTGGGCGGGGCGGAGAATCTGCCCGGATGGAAGGGGACGCAGGTCTACGCGCCTATATCGGAGCGCTTTGGGGGGTTGCGGGCTACGGCGGCCAACGACGTGACGTCCGTGGCGTTGGCGGAGCTGAAGTACGGGGCGGGGCGCGGGGTTCAAAACATAGTGTGCTTTGCCCTCGGCACGGGTGTGGGCGGCGGCATAGTGACCAACGGGCGGCTCTACAAGGGCACGCACGGAATGGCCGGAGAGATAGGGCATATCATTGTGGAAACGGGCGGGGAACCTTGCCCGTGCGGACAGTGCGGATGCGTGGAGCGCTACGCCTCGGCCACCGGGATAGTCAACATGGCGGTGGGCATGGCGGCGCAAAAGGATACGCCGGAGACCGAGTTTTTGAAGGTTGTTAAGAGCGAGCCGGGAGCGGTTACAAGCAAACTCGTGTATGAATACGTGGCAAAAGAGGATCCGGTGGCGATTGCGGTGCACGAGCGCGCTTGCGACATGCTTGGGCGGGCCGTGGGGATAATGATAAACACTTTTTCGCCGGATAAAGTGGTGTTGGGCGGCGGAGTCATGATGGCGGGCGGCGTGGTGCTTGAAGCTGTTAAGAAGTACGCGGCCCGCCACTGTTGGCCGGCGATTTACGAGCGTTGCGAGATAGTAATAGCCAAAATGGGCGAGGACGCCGGGGTTTTGGGCGCCGGAGCGCTGGCGTTGGAGGAGTTTGATTGACGGCGAGAGGACTAAGGAAACTCTATGCTTAAGGAATTGCTTACGCCGGAGATAGTGCAGCTTATCCGCGAGCGGCAGTGGACGGATATGCGCGACGCGCTCATCATTTGGCCGCCGGCGGAAGTTGCCGACCTTATAGCGTCTATAGACGAACCTACGCGGGTACTGTTGCTACGCTTTTTGCCGCGCTACTACGAGGCGGAGGTCTTTGCCGAACTTACCCCCGGGTTGCAGAACGACCTGCTGACGGAACTGACAAACCGCGAAGTGCGCGGACTGCTCTCGGAGCTTAGCCCGGACGACCGTACCGCGCTTATAGACGAGATGCCGGCGGAAGTGACGAGGCGGCTATTGGGTCTGCTTTCGCCGGAAGACCTGGCGGAGACGCGGCAGTTGCTCGGATATCCCGAGGGGAGCGTGGGCAGGGTGATGACGCCCAGCTTCGTTGACATACGGGCGGATATGACGGCGGCGGAGGCGCTTGAGCGCATAAGGGAACAGGGTTCGGAGAGCGAGACGGTAAACGTAGTGTATGTTGTGGACGCCGACGGAAAGCTTTTGGACGAGGTGTCTCTGAGGCACTTAGTATTGGCGCCGCCGGAAAAAAAGGTAGAGTTTATAATGGACGACAGCTTCGTGTCGCTCTCAGGCTACAGCGACCAGGAGGAGGCGGTGGCGGTAATCAGGAAGTACAACTATTTGGCGCTGCCGATAGTGGATTCGGCGGGCGTACTTATAGGGATTGTGACGATTGACGACCTGATGGACGTGGCGGAGTCGGAGGTGACGGAGGACTTCCAAAAGATGGGCGCCGTGAGTGCGCGGGTGGGGGGGGATGGACCCATAGAGAGCGTAAAGGAGGCGGCGGTTTCCATACTGTTTCGCAGTCGAATCGGGTGGTTGGTGCTTTTGGTGTTGGTCAACATATTGTCGGGTTTCGAGATGTCGTTTTTTACCCACACGATAGAGACGACGGTCGCGCTGGTTTTCTTTTTGCCGCTATTAGTGGGTAGCGGGGGCAACGCCGGTTCGCAGTCGGCTACGTTGCTCGTGAGGGCGCTGGCCACCGGAAACGTAAAGACCGCCGACGCTTGGCGGATGATAGTCAAGGAATTGTCGGTGTCGGCGTTGCTCGGCCTTACTATGTCTTTCGCCGTAGGCGGTTTGGCGTTCTACCGCGGCGGCGCGAAGGTGGGGATAGTGGTGATGGTAACGATGGTGCTGATAGTGACGGCGAGTAGCTTGTTGGGTTTGTTGTTGCCGTTCATTTTAAAGAGGTTCGGAAAAGATCCCGCGACGGCCAGCGCGCCGCTTGTGGCGAGCATAGCGGATATAAGCGGGATATTGATATATTTTTCGATAGCGTCGTGGGTGATAGGATAGGCGTTGTTTCGCTCGCAATGACGAGGGTTACGCTA
>LIUJ01000114.1 GCA_001462255.1 Fibrobacteria bacterium GUT77
GTGCTTAATTTTTTCGGCGATTACCAACTGTCGAATTATTGGATAGAGAGCGGCGGCACAAAGATAATAAACGACTACATGAAAGACAGACTCCTCACCGTAGAGCAGTTTAGGGGTCTCCAAGTCTCAAATGATTTTGCGCGTATGCCCGGCGAAATCGAGACCGCGCCGCCGGAGAGCTTTTTGTATCAGGCCGGTTACTTGACGCTTCGTGAAGGCATCGACGACGACTTTTCGCTTGATTACCCTAATACCGAAGTGCTGAATTCCATGTCGCAGTTGGTATATAGGAGTGTGTTGCAATCCGGCGGCGGAGAATACATTGACCTCCGCGCTCCGCTTCTACGGGCGCTTTGCGACGGAGACGCGAAACTTTTTGTCGAAACCATAAACGGCTTATTGACAAGCATTCCTTACGATGACTACACAGCCGCGGCCAAACAGGGGCTTTTACATAGTGGACTGGAAATATCCGTACAAGAATGGCTCTACCGCTCCAACATTTTGGCGTTCTTACGCGGCTGCAACGTGCTGACGTTCGGCGAAATGCACAACAACAAAGGGCGTTCCGACCTGCTTATCACGCACAAAGGCATACCGTGGGTGGTGGAGATAAAGGTAGCCCACAACGACGACTGCGCCGAAAAGGCGGCTGAGGCGATGAAACAGATAAACGATAGGCAGTACGCCGAATCCTACAAGAACGCGAAAAAAGTCGCTATAGCGATAGACGACAAAAAGTGGTGCGTTGGGGAGTGGGAAGCCCGCTAATCAACGCCATTGTCCTTATCGTTGCAAGCATTTATTGCCCTGAAATGAACGATGCCGGAGAGTACGACGCATAGCGCTAAAATAACGATCATACCAGTGTAATTGGTTTTGAAAAAATCGTTTCCGACCTTTTGTGTTTCATTCAACGCCCCGATTTTTATCTCCGTCATCACATTTATATGGTCGGAAATAAGATCCGCCGCCGGCTTTGTAACGTTTAACATATACTCGGTCATTTCCTCCGCGTTCGTACCCTTATAGGCATCGTCGACCATTTTATATATGCCCGGCTTAAAAACGTTATAATATTTTTCGACGGCCTCGTTGAACAGCGCTTTGACATCAGGCCTCACAATAGATTTACCGAACGACGCGGCGTTGTCCTCAAACCATTTGCAATGTTCGTCGACGGTACTCTTGATTACCGTGACCGTATCCGGTTTACCGGTAAATAGGATGCAGTTTCGCATTTCGATTTTTAGGGAGAGTACGGTTTGCAAGATATCAATCGCGAGATCTAATGGCTTGGCGTGGCGGTCTATGGCGGACGAGTAGTCTTTGTTCAAATCGTTTAGGCGGACAATGCCCAAAATGCCTACCGCGCAAATCAGCGCGACGGAGACGGCAAAAGATACACGAAAATTCATCGCAATTTTTGAACTTGTCATAACCGAACCCCAATTTTATGTTCACGGCGAATATCTGTCGTCATTGCCATATCATCATAATTTTCAATAAAATTTGCCTACATGGTCTATTGCTTTAAGAATACTCTCGACCAATTTATAAACCGTGGTACTCCCAAAATTGCGCGGCCAATCTTTACATGGTGGATTATCGCGTCGCTTGGCGCGGTCAATGGCATTTTCAATATTTTTATGCGGAAATTTAGTTGAATTGATATCTTTATTGTAATTATGGATATGTCGCTTTAGATGTTCGTCACAATCCGCCGACGATCTGACGTTATCACCTTCCTCAAAATGGAGTAACAACCAGTATTCAAATTTGGGATTACTTAGGGCAAAACCGTAATTCTTGCGTGTTTGTGCCCAATGGAAAAGTTTTTCCAGTTGTTCGTTTGTCCATTGATCCTTATCCACAACAAGCCACGCCTCATCCGTTTCTTTTAATTCTAATTTCGCAAGATACTTTTTCATCCTTTTCAGAACATGATCCGGAGCGCTGTCAGTTTTGCTGTTTAGGCATTCAATTTGTATTAACAAGGATCGCATTTTTTTAAAAATATCGAAATATTCCTTTTCCGTCTTTTTCCCCTCCACCGCAATAATAAAAAGTTTTCGATACGGCAATGTACCTTCCGTCCGTTTGAATTGGCGTCTTTGTTTTGACATTATTTTATCAGCCCTCGTTCTTTTCTGCGTCGGTATTAAGAACATTATCCAACATGATTCGCGGGATACCGCCCATTCGTCCCAATAAATAACTTTTGCGAATATCTTTATCGAAACGAATGTCTTTGTAGATACAGAAAGGAATCAAGATTGAATTTCCAGAAACATCTTTATCCGTTGCCCAAATTTCATCTCGGCGAAATATGCGCCGATCCATAAGCGAAATATCGTGGGTTGTCAACAGCATTTGCGACCGTGATTCCACCGAACAACTTGCTAAATACATATTGATTAATCTACTAGTGAGCAACGTATGTAAGCTTCTGTCTATTTCGTCAATAACATATACACTACCGGTGTTTCGGGATGATGCGCCGATAAACGCCGGCAACAAATCAATTAGGCGTATTGAACCGTCTGATTCTTGGTATATCTCAAATTTAATAGCTTTGCCATTAGTGTCAGTGTGGTATGTTACGAGTTTTTTGACAACAAGGGTACCATTTTCTTTTGTCACAACAAGACGCTCGTTATCATTATTTGCCAACGAGATAGACTCGCCTTCTTTAATGTTTTTTTGTAATACGATTTTTAGTTGTCCGGGTATGGAACTGTTTTCGAAGGACACATCTTCAAAATTCAAACGTGAAATACCGGTATCAAGAGACTGCAACATCGTATTCATAATATTATACCACGGATGTTCTTTGATATAAAATTGCTCAAGCGCCACAAAATGAGCATTGGGCGCAATAAGCTCAAGTTTGGTTTTGAACCAGTCGTAAACACAACGGAACTCATTTGCATTCTGAAAAACCGAGCTTGTTAGGAAAAGTTGATTTTCTCTAGTCGCACGAAAAACAAAATCAAAAAAACGTGAGTCGCTACTTTCTATTGATTTATCAATTTCATTTCTTCCGTTCCGACGATGATAAAGTATTTTTTCACAGGTAGTGCCGATCTCAACCAATTTTTCTTCCAAGACACGTGTTTTCGTCACCGAAAACCCGTATTCGTAAATGGTCTCTTTTATCATAATTTCAAAAACAAAACGCGATGGACGCTGTATCGCCTCCGCGTCAAGCAAAAACGGTTCTATCGGAATCAATTCGTCGGGCATGGTACCGTTCAATACAAATTGTCTGGCAAAATATATGGCCTTAAAGAAGTTGCTCTTTCCCGACGCGTTCCCGCCGTAGATCGCCGCTATCGGAAGAACCATTGTCTTATATTTTTTTAAACGCGGAACCCTCTCGCCATGCCGGCGTTCTCTACCGGCAATCATAGAAAAAGTCACCGGCTCACGGAAAGATGTCCAGTTTTCGATAGTAAAACTTAATAGCATATTCTTACATTTACCCTAATATATGTGAAAAGATCTCTTTATCTGTATATAATATAATAATTTTTTACCCCAAAACCAAATTTATTGTGATTTTTTCACCTAACGCGACGGTGGGGCGGTGGGGTTACTTTAATGAATCTCCTTAATAATCGGCAACGCAACGGACAGAAAGTCCACCTGCATCTGTAGCATTTTTGAGTCCTGATATGCTGTTGCGGTCATAGGTAAAAACCCTAGGTTTCGTAGCTCCCCACCAGCACCCATAATCACCGATAAGGTTGAAACCCCCATTGCTTTGCCGCCAACCACTAGGCAAGGCAGAGAATCCGTAATCGTCTGTCCCATTACCGTTTTTGTTCCAATTACTTTTTGATTTTAATTTTTTACCAGCTACGTCTATACCTCCAACCATATCACCTAGATAATCGTCCCATTCATATTCATCCGGCAGATGCCATCCTGGGGGACAAACCTCTTTTGCTGTATTTTGATCATACAACATACCGTATTTATCGCAATTGGAATTATTGTTCTCATAACACCACGAATTACCTGTTGCCGGTCGATATCTTAAATTCTCCGCCATCCACGTTATACCGCTTATTTTCACGGTATTGTATTTTTTCCCGTCACGATTATCTATTAATAGCGGTGAACTTTCAACCAAAGGCCCCGATGTTATTGTAATCCGTGCTTGTTGCGGCGACATACCGTTTACCGAAACGACACGTATAGTCATATTGTCGCTGATATCATTTGCCTTAACACCATTGAAACTCACTACATAACAAGTGCTATAGCTATCATCCATAATTTCAACTGTGAACTGACTATCTTCGCGATGAATACGGAAACCTTTTTTTTCTGGGTCTGGTCTAAAAGTGGCACTACCTATTACCAACCCACGTTGATTTACTAATTCAAAGACCACGGTGATATCGTAATTTTTCTGAGTTACAAGATATTTAGAACCGAAAAAATGGGTACGTATAGAGGCAAATGGATTTGTGTTAGACACACCCTCCTTAGGCCAATATTTCAGCCCCCAATCACTTTTCCTATTCGTAGCGTTCAATCCATCCAATACAACATTGGTTGCCTGATCTGCTACCTTAAGCGTTCGCATCATTCCGCTAAACCATGATAAATTAGCACCAATGCTCACGGTTATGCTAAGGTCTGCTGTTTCCGTTTGATAGTTAATTTTCCCGGTCTTAATTTCGGGAAAGTATGCTATCATATATGGTGGATTGGCGGCTTTATTCTTGATCATCGTCATCATTCTGTTGACGGTCTCCTCCGTTTCCTGTAGTGTTGCTACCCATTTTTTTCTCCACAAAATATCATTCCGAATATCCGCTCCGATATTCCCGCTCGAAATGTTAGCCGCAACAACCGTAGACCGTTTCACCGCCTCGTTCAACGCTGGGTCAAAACTTGCCGCCTGATAGTAGTAACTAAGCGCCGCTATCACCGTCCCATCCATTTGTGCGGTTACGCCCTTTGCGAGTGCCGTTTGTGCAGACACTTGGTTAGCCTCTGCCGCCCCTGTAAGTTCCTGCTGTGCTTTTTCTGTCAATACCACACCCACCTGTTGTAGCAATTCCAAGGAAGCTTTCCTAATACCTGTTAGGTTATCCAAGTCCGCAGAACTAAACGTACCGGAGTACGTGGCGACCGTCATTTTATCGGCTGTTGCTGTTATGTTTACCTTTATATTGTAGCCCGTTTCCGTCCGTATTATGTTTCCGGTTAAAAAGTGGCTTGTCGGTGCCAACCGTCCAAGTACGACATCTTGTTTTGCCGACGCGTTATCGTCGTACGCATCGTCGATGAGTTTGGTATATATGTCGTCAAGGCGTTCCCAGTCTAGTATAGAGATTGCGGAGTAATTTTTGAAATTGCTGACAAACCCGCCCTGGACGAGCGCAGGAATATAGCTTCGATTTTTTTCAAGCCCGAATGATTGCGGGACATAGATAGTAAGGCTGATTTCCTTGCCGCCGTTGCCCGTGTAGTTTTGCGGCTGTTGCGCAAATACCGTTTGTACGTCAATCATAATTGCCAATATTGCCGCAAGCATTAGCGTCCGTACCTGTCGATTAAACAATCTCACAGAAGCCTCCTTAAGTAGCGTATATTAACAAAAAGCCAGAATCTGTGTCAATGTGATCATCGTACGTCCCCTTACTCTCCCCTCGCCTCGACGCTCAACGCGTGGTGGTGGAACGCTTCGGCACGGGCGAAGGTCGGTACGATATCCAACGCGGACTTTAGGCCTTTCAGGGAGACTTTGGCGATAGACACGCGTTTTTGGAAGCTCTCTACGCCGAGCGGGGAGGCGAAGCGCGCCGTGCCGCCGGTCGGTAGGACGTGGTTTGTGCCTAAGAAGTAGTCGCCTAAGGCTACGGGCGTGTCCGAGCCTATGAAGATCGCGGCGGCGTTGGATACGTGCCAGGCGTCGTCGTTGGCCGTTTCCGTCATCAGTTGCAGGTGTTCGGGGGCTATGGTATCGCATAATTCCAAGCTCTCGCTACGCGACGTTGTGACGAAGATTGTTATCGCGTGGGGCGGTAGTTTCATGAAGATGTCCTTAGCCGGCGACGCGCTTATCTCTTTTGTCACGGCGGCGGCGATCTTGGCCGCCACAACCTTGCTCTCCACTATGCAGACGGCGATTTCGTCGCCCGTGCCGTGCTCCGCTTGGGCCAAGAGGTCGAGCGCGACGAGGCGCGGTTGGGCGCTCTTGTCGGCGACTATCACTACTTCGCTTGGGCCGGCTATGCAGTCGATATCGACTTTGCCGTAGACGAGGCGCTTCGCCGCGGCGACGTAGGCGTTGCCGGGACCCACGATTTTGTCTACCGGCGCGATGGTTTCGGTACCGTAAGCAAGCGCGGCGATAGCCTGCGCGCCGCCTACTCGGTAAACCTCCGTAATGTCGAGGAGGTTTAACGCAAAAGCGACGCCGGCGTCGAGGCCGTCGGCTTGCGGCGGGGTGACCACCGCGATCTCCTTTACGCCCGCGGATTGCGCCGGAACAATGTTCATCAGCACGCTCGACGGGTACACCGTGCGCCCGCCGGGGACGTAAACGCCCACGCGGTTGAGCGCCTTAACGGCTTGCCGCAACTCGCCGTCCGGCGTGTTGATCTTGTACATCTGCAGACCCTGGCAACTATGGTACTGGCGCAAACGCCGCGCGGTCTCGCGGATGGCGTTTTTGAGCTCCGCCGGAGCTTGCCTCGCGCACGTCGCTATATCGGCCTGCGGGATACGCGTCTTGGAGAGCAACATCCCGTCAAAACGCTTTGTGTACTTTAATAGCGCGGCATCGCCGTTCTCACGGACGTCGTTTAGAATGGGGGTGACGGCACGGACGACGGCGTCGTCGCGGCACTCCCTCGCGTCGTTGATCTTTTTGAGGATGTTCTTTCCCTCTCGCGAGTTTAGGTCAACGACGGGGATTGAGCGGGAGCGGGCGGACACGGTATTGGCGTTGCGTCTTGCGGTTGCGGGCATAATAATAACCTCATTGTTTTACGTTATGATGATTACGACGGTTTCTCATTAACAAAAGTCAATTTAAAGGGCGACCGAGAACGGTCGCCCCTGCAAAAACGCGAATACATAAAATCAAATGTCCAATTTAACATCCATCGCCTTGATATTCCAAATGTCTTTAGCGTACTCCGATATCGCTCTATCCGAAGAGAATTTGCCCATGTTCGCTACGTTGAGAATGGATTTCTTTATCCACTCGTCTTGGTTGCGGTAGCAGTTCGCCACGTCGTCTTGACACTTTACATAGGCGTCGAAGTCGGCCATGACGAGGAAACGGTCACCGTTTCTTAGGAGCGAGTCGTATATCGGGTTGAACATGGCCGTATCCTCCGGGCTGAAGTAGCCGCTTGATATCAGGTCTATTACTTGCTTCAGTTTCGGGCTGTTGTTGTAGAAGTCCCACGGGTTATAGCCGTTGCGGTGCAGGGATTCTACCTCATTTGTGCGTAGGCCGAAGATGAAGATGTTGTCGTCGCCGATTTCCTCGTGCATTTCCACGTTGGCGCCGTCCATAGTGCCTATCGTCAGAGCGCCGTTTAGGGCGAATTTCATGTTCCCGGTGCCGCTCGCTTCCGTGCCGGCCGTGGAGATCTGCTCCGACAAATCGGCGGCGGGGATGACGTACTCGGCTAATGAGACTCGGTAATTCGGCAGGAAGTGCACCGACAAAAGCCCCTTGGTCGCGGGGTCGTTGTTGATAATGCCGGACACGTTGTTTATGAACTTGATGATGAGCTTGGCCATGTAATAACCCGGCGCCGCCTTGCCCGCGAACATCACGGTACGCGGCACAAAATTCTTCGTGTCGCCGCTCTTTATCCTATTGTATAGGGCGATGCAGTGCAACACGTTCAAAAGTTGACGTTTGTACTCGTGCATTCTCTTGACCTGCACGTCAAACATCATGTTCGGGTCTATCTTGATACCCTCCCACTTATAAATTTTGTCCACGAACGCCTTCTTAGCGGCAAGTTTCGCCTCCGCCCACTCTTTGCGGAATGATTTATCGGAGGCGAGTTTCTCCAGTTTTTTGAGTTCGTAGAGATCGGTCACCCAACCGCCGCCGATCTTGCTTGTGATGAGGTTGCGTAGCGCCGGATTGGCCTTGTATAACCAGCGGCGTTGCGTTACGCCGTTGGTCTTGTTATTGAAGCGTTCCGGCCACATCTCATAGAAGTCACGCACCAAACCGCTTCTCAACAACTCCGAGTGCAACGCGCTTACGCCGTTTATCGAGTGGCTCGCGACTATGGCAAGGTAGGCCATGCGCACTTGCTTGTCGTCGCCCTCCTCGATGAGCGACATACGGCGCAAACGGTCGATGTCGCCGGGGAACTTGTATGAGACCTGGCGCAGGAAACCCGCGTTGATTTCGTATATAATCTCCATGTGGCGCGGTAGGAGGTGTTGCATGAGCCCCACCGACCACTTCTCAAGCGCCTCAGGCATGAGCGTGTGGTTCGTGTAGGCGAAAGTCTTCTGAACAATCTCCCACGCTTCGTCCCACATTAGTCCGTGCTCGTCTATGAACAAGCGCATAAGCTCCGCGATGGCGATGGACGGGTGCGTGTCGTTGAGCTGTATCGCCACCTTGTCGGCGAAAGACTTGAAATCTTTATTCGTCTGCAAATAACGCCTGATAATATCCTGCAACGACGCGGAGGAGAAGAAGAACTGCTGTTTGAGGCGCAATTCTTTGCCGGAGACGTTGTTGTCGTTGGGGTAGAGTATCTTCGAGATATTCTCGCTTGTAAATTTGTCGTGGCACGCGCCGATGTAGTCGCCGCTGTTGAAGTACTGCAGATTGAACTCGTCCGCCGAGCGCGCCGACCAAAGGCGTAGCGTGTTGACGTTGTTTACGCCGAAACCGGGGACGGGGATATCGTATGGCATGGCGACCACGTTTTCGGTGTCGACCCAATTGTTGCACTGACGGCCGTTTTTGTCCGTATATTGCATGGTATGCCCGTAGAACTTAACGACTACCTTGTACTCCGGCCTTTCGATTTCCCACGGGTTGCGCAACTGGAGCCACTGTTCCGGCACCTCGTGCTGAAAGCCGTTAACGATCTTTTGATTGAATATGCCGAAGTCGTAGCGTATCCCGTAACCCATGGAGGGCAGTCCGAGCGTGGCCATGGAGTCCAAATAGCAGGCCGCCAGCCGTCCCAAACCGCCGTTGCCGAGACCGGCGTCGTTCTCTTGGTCAATGAGCTCCTCAAGGTCGAGCCCCAGTTCACGCACGGCCTCCGCGCTCGCGTCCGTCATCTGCAGATTCATGAGGCTGTCGCCCAAAAGCCGCCCCATCAGGAATTCCATGGACAGGTAGTAAGTGCGTTTGACGTTGTTCGATTTGTACGTTTGGGAGGTGGATATCCACCGCTCGATGATCCGCTCGCGTACGGCGTAGGAGAGGCTCAGGAACAAATCGTAAGGCGTGTTCGAGAGACGGTCCTTGGAGATGTTGTACTCCAAGTTGTAGAGGATGCTCCGAAGCATGTCCGCTTTGTCCATGCCTTTGTGATTGATGGACCACCCTTTGGGCGTATTGAGCGGTTTGTGCTTCGGCGCGGTCGCGCCGCCGACAACATCTTTGTCTTTCACGGTTTGAGTCATTTGTCCCCCGCAATGTTTGGCGTTTAATGTTTGACGTCTGTGATTTTTACGGACTACTAATATAGTTTATGGGCGGTACGGATGTCAAATTCTTTTGAAAACAAAATATTAAGCGAATCGCGTCATAAAAAACCTGACCGAAGCAATTAGAAAACTTGTCAAATCCTTGTTCGTTGCGTCATAACTAAATTGACCTAACTTTTCGCAAAGCGGACGCCTTCCACGCTCTTTTAGGGGAGTCATCGATGAAAATCGTGGGGGTCGGAGGCGGCGCGATTTATATTGATTAGCGGGGGTTGGCGGGGCGCCGATCCGTCTATTTATCAATAATAATCAATCTCGGAGCGGAGGATTGTTATGCGCAAGGTTATGGGGATGGGGTGGGCGACAACGGTAGCCGTTGAAACCTAAACTTTACTCAACGGGGGACGATATAGCGTGATAATCGGTTTTATTTTTTCGGTTTTAGTCAGCGTGCTTTTTGCCGTGTATGCGATTCCACGCAAATTCTCGACGCAAAACGCAATACTTTACACAATGTGGATGGGCGTTGCCTACTTTGTCGTGACCGCGGTCGCCACCGCAACGCTTTGGGGCGGACGCTTTGAGCGCGTCGAGAATCTTGCGAGTCCGTGGCATCTGCTGACCGCGCTGCGCGGCGGCGTTTGGGTATTGGGTATGGCGATGTATAATACCGCCATCGACAAAATAGGTTTGACGCGCTTTAATCAATGGAAGAACACGCAAGGACCGGTCGGTTCGCTTCTTATCCTCTTTGTCGTGTCCAAAAATGTGACGATGGCAAAAACACTGTTTCTGTTACTTGGTATGACGGTTATGTTTTTATCCGCGGCGCTTTTTCAAATCCGTTTGGAAAGCGATAAAAACAAGACGGCGCGTTGCTCCGGAATATTTTGCGCGCTTGGCGCAGGCGTGTGTTTCGGCGTCGCCGCGCTGCTAAACAGCATCGTTACAAATTTGCGTATAACCGGTGAAAAATTTGTTTTATCGCAACTGTTGTATCATTCGGCGTCGCTGGCGATTATATCCGCGTTGACATATACGGTTATCGGCGGCAAATTTGGCGGCGCGTCTTCCGTTAAAGAGCGTTTCTTTGAGGTCTTTATGGTCGACAAAAAAACGTATTTGCCGTTTATCGCGGGCGGAATGTACGCTCTCGCCGCGTTTTTGACAATTTATTCGTACCGCCTTATCCCCAATAACGCGGTGCCGTGGTCAATTACCCAATTTAACGTTTTTTGGACAATTATCATAGGAATCTTCATCTTCAAAGAAATAGATTACAAAAAGCATTTGCCGCGCCTCGTTCTCGGTGCCGTTACCGCGATTGCCGCTTGCGTACTGTTGTTTTTTGCGATGTGAGGAAACCGTTTTCTTGACCGACGACCGTACTTTCCGTACTTTTTGGGGGGATTAACCGTCAAACAAGTCGGACAAGGGTGGGCTTCGTGTGAACATGGCTATTGTGCTAGATATAGTGCGGATGTGCGGATAAAATCCGTTAGCCGAAGTCGATATCAAGACGTCTCATTCATAGCGTTGTTCGCCTTGTACACCATTGCGAGCACTTCCGCCACGGCGGCGTATAGGTGCGCGGGGATTTCTCTGTCTATGTCGATTTCCGCGAGCAGTTCCACGAGATCGCTGTCTTGCCGTATGGGAACTCCGCTTAGCTTCGCGAGCTCGCGGATTCGCTCCGCCATTAAACCGAAGCCTTTGGCGGCGACCACCGGGGCGCGGTCGTCAGACTGATCGTATTTCAGGGCTACCGCGGTGTCGCGGATTTTTTTCTCTTTTGTAGACATTGTTGATCCTTATATCTTAAAATCCACTCTCCCGTTTTTGACTTCAAAATCGTCGGCTTGATCAACGTCGCCGCCGTCAATATCGGACGGCGACGGTAACGGGGCGGCGGGATCTTTGTTGATCGGGCGCTTGTTGTAAAATTCCAACACCGTTCCCGGCAACCCCACCTGCGACAGCGCCTCCCGCAATTCGCCGGACCGTTGCCGGAACCAGCGCGTTACCTCCGGTTTCTCGAATTGAAACGCCAATTTCAGGTTGGGCGGGTGATAGTCCAAGTGCGCGGTGACTTGGCCGAGCGCGGAGGGGGCGACGTTCAAATATATCGATACGCGGCCGTCTTTATTCTCACCTTTTTCCCCTTTGCGCTCTTTTACGAATTTGATCTGCACCTCCGTCCATTCCCCGCCGATTTTTGCGGGTATGGCCAACAAATGTTGCTCGGTTTCGGCTGTACGGGTTTGGGTTGACAACAGCTGCAAATTCTCCAAGCTACGCGCCGCCGTCAACGCCGCGGAGCGGATGGCCTCCGTGGGGGAGGAGCGTAGCGCGGCTCCGGCCATTCCCTGCTCTTGCGCCCGCGCCGCGTCGGCTTGCAGGCGGTTCAGCTCCCTAAGCACTTCTTTTAGACGCTCCATGACGTCCGTGCCGCTCTGACGCGCCTGATGCTCAAGCGCTCGCACGGCGCGAAGCAAGGCGGCCTCAACTTCGGGCAGCGCCTTTTGCTCGGCAGACAACTGCGAAACGATCTCCCGCAACTCGTCGACCGATGAAAAAACGTCGCGTAGCGCCTTAGAGACGTCCAAAAGCATTTCCGTGCGAAGCGAGTCGGCGCTGTGCCTGACCGTGCCCGCGGTAGTGTCGTCGACCGGTTGGTCGAGCGGCGCGGCGCGATTTTGCAAATCAAGCGTAGAAAACGCCTCCTTGAATCCGGCGCGTAGCTTTTCCGTATTCGCCCATATACGGCGGGCTATCCGTAAAAAATCGTCGGGCCGGTTGTCGGGGGGCGGGGCGGTATTGACGTTTGCGTTGGAATTGATACTCGCGTTTGTATTATTCGGTGCAGCAATATCGGCATTAGTATTGATATTGAGATTAACGTTTGAACTGACTTTGGAATTGATATCCGTACCGACGTTGGGATTGGCAATCGGATTAATGTCGGTATTAATGTCGGGACCGACGGCGGTATTGGCATTGATACCGGAACGAACATTAGTATTAATCCCGAAATCAACGACCGGATTGACAACCGTGTTAATGGAGGTATTATTATTGTGATTGACGGTAGTATCGGCATTGATACCGGTATTGGTATGTGGATTTACATTGGTCTTAATCCCCGAATTAACGTCGGCATTGATAACCGGATTAATGTTGATACCGGTGTTGACATTGGGATTAACAACGGGATTATTAATACGCGGAACGCTGATATTTGCGTTAACGGTGGGATTAACGCTCGGATTGATACTGCGGTTATTGACTCTCTCCACCGTTTCCACCGCTCTCCGTATCAATTCCTGCGCCGAACCGATTTGCGAGAATAGCGCGTTCTTCGCCTCCGCGCTGATCTTATGTCCAGCGTTGGTTGCCACACGCGCATAAAACTCCGGCGGAACCGGACGCTCGGAGCGAACCAACGGGCGGAGCGCCTCGTCAAGCGACGCCACGGCGTCCCGGACAATCCCGATAAGCGTTGCGGAACCCCCGGCGCTTACCTGGCCGCGTTGAGCGAGCTCGCGCAATATAGGGGCGGCGGAAGATTTTAACGAATCTACGATAGACAGGCAATTCTCTTTGATAGCCGGAACGTCGGGCGGCGTCGCGTAAGCCGAATTGACGCCGATGCTTGTCGATTTGTTGACGGACGCGAATCTATTGATGCTGTCGGCAATGTCGATACGCGCGTTTTGATTGTAGGCGGAATGGACGCTGTTTGTGCCGACGCCGACGCTAACTTGGCTGTTGAGGTCGCGTGGGCCGTCAACGGATATAGGCCTATTAATCGCGATACCGGTTTCGCTGCGCATACTTTGATTGTTCGTTGAATTAATGTTATTTGCGTTAATACCGTTGTTATTGATGTTATTCGCGTCGGCGCGATCGGCGTTGATATTGTTAACGCCGGTATTGTTTCTGTTGACGCTATTATCGTTTATGCTGTTAGCGCCGGTACGATTGACACTGACGACATTTGCGTCAATAACCTTATTATCGATTCTATCGACGCCGATATTTGCGGTATTTATACCATTCGTATTGACAGCGCTTTTGTTGACGCCGTTAACGTCAATAACGCTCGCGCCGGTAACGGCGACAACCCTATTCGTCTGCGTAGCAACCGTCTGTTGCCGTTGAGACACAAATCCCCTACTGACTGCCGATAAAGCGTCCGTAACCTTCGTATTTATATTGCTACCGCCGACGTTTGTATTGTTGACATCGCCGAATCGTTGCGCGGACGATCTATGAACCGCGAGTTGCGCGTTGATATGCGGAAAAGCGTCAGGCGCTTTGGCGACGTTGACATTAGCCTCGCCCGTCGGTATCGATAGCCGGCTTACCGCGGGTTGCGGATTGATTGACAAGGAAATTTTTTCCGCCCTGTTACCGCCGGTCGCGTCGTATCTCGTCGCCGTAGTATTACCGCCGATATTATTGTTGATACCGTCTACATTGATACGATTCCCGTTGGCGCCGTTATTATTGATGCCGGTGGTATTAATCCGAACGCCATCGGTTCCGTTGTTATCAATACCGTTGGTATTGACCCGAATGCTGTTGGTGCTATTTGTATTGACGCCATCTACACGGTTTTGACCGCTTGGCATAACCGGCATTCTTTCCACCGCCGCCCTAAGCGCGTTTATTTTTTCTCCGACGACCGCCGCGTCCGCTTTCCCCCCTCCGCCCAACAACACCCGCACCGCCGTTTCGGTCAGATCCGAGTATCCGGCGCGAATTTGCGGCGCCGCCGCCGCCGGAGTTTGCGTCGTTTGTGGTTGCGGAATGTCCGCCGTTAAAACGCGTAGCGACAGTTGCCCCGCGTCGTGCAATGATCCCGGTTTCGCGGCGGCTTGCGCAGGCATCGCGTTTGTGATTTCGCGAACGATACGCGCCGCCTCCGTTTGCGGCAACTGCGCACCGAGTACGACGTTTGAGTTGTCTATCCGCTTGACCAAATTCAGAAGCGCGTCGGGCGCCGACGAAAACGCGGCTTTAACAAGGCTTTGCAACAGTTCGGCGCTATTGACGCTCGTACCGATATTCGTACCTATCGATGATAGCGTATTGCCGGTCGCGAAAAAACTCTCCGGCGCCGCGCCGGGGCTAAGCCGACCGATCAGTTCAAGCAATCCCGCCGTCTCCTTCGCGCCAAGCGCCGGTATGCGGTCGACGAGTTCCTGCGCCATTCCCGGATTGTCGAGGGCGATGCGCAACCACTGCCCGATTCGTTCCATCTGAAATTGCGACGACGTGTCTATTGACAAATTGCGGTTTACCAACGCGGCGTCCAACGCCTTCAGCGTATCGGTATCGATAAATCCGCGCTCGTTAAAGATATCCTTTAATAGTTCAAGCGGCAGCGCTTTCAGTAGCGGGCTCTCAAAATTGCCGCGAAGTTCTTCAAGCGCCGCCGACAGCCCGTCGCCCGAGATTACGGTAACGACTTGCTGTCCGTTCACGGTATTGAGCCGCACCGCCGCAAAATCTTTGATCGGCGCCTCGCCGTCGGCGGGCTCCTCGATAATGTGCCCGGCGGCGTCGGCACGGTAGATCCCGTCGGCGTGGGCCTCGCCGTCGGAAATGACCTTAAAACCGACTATTTTGGCAAGACCGGCCTGACTCGTCTGCGGCTCGCCCTCCGCCCCGTCGACGCCTCCGCCACCACCGCCGTTAGCGGCCGCTTCCGCCGGTTGCTTGCCGGAGACGAATTCGTCGCCGCCCCGTACCTGCCGTAGCAACATCTGTGCCGACTGCCGCTCCTGCGCCGGTTGTTGCGCCTGTGCCCACTGCTGCGACTGCGTCGGCCGGTCGGCGACTTCCTCAACCGGAATGAAAATCTTCCCGTCGGACGGATTGACAAGCACTTTCTGTCCGGGCGACAGCATCGCGCTACTCTCGCCGTCCTCGGCCTGCACGTCGATCTCCCGTCCCCCGGAGAGGCGCAACGTGAATACGCCGTCGCTACTTGGCCCGCGCATAACCGTAGCCTTGACAATCCCCCCCTCAGGCTTGCCGGAATTAGCCGCAAGCGCGGCGGTGATGTTGTTGACGGCGTTCATCATTGTCGGGTTTGGCCTTAAATGAGCGGTTTTAGGATTCGGAACGGCTATGGCAATAATACCCCTATATGGTATATCGGCACAATCGCGCGATAGCATAAGTGAGGTGGTCAGTAATCTCGTTCATCCGTTCGTCACACGTTTGGTGTTTATTTGGAATGGTGAAGCCGTGCCTCATGAGCCGCTCTATTCAATATAATAAATGGCAAGGTAGCGGGCGATTGTTTCCATGAAGTGATTTTTAACGGCCGGTCAAAAAAAATCCACACCCGTCCCCGCCATAAACTATTTTACGGTTTACTCAAAAACCGTACATTTTTCGCCCCAACCCCAAAAAAGGAGGCCCATGGGCACTATAGACCTTACAAAGGATTGGCAGCGCCTAAACATTCCCACGCATGTTCGGGACATTTTTAGCAACTGCCGCGGGCTACTCTTCCCCGCGAGCCGCGCCGAGCTCTTTGAGCTTGCCATCGGCGGGGCGGGCAATAAGACCTACGACGTTTGCTACGACGTTCCGGGCAAAGGTCCCGTCGTAGAGGCTACCGTCGTTAAGTGCAAAAACGGGCTCTCCGTTAACTACGCCGAGCCTTATATGCGCCGCCGCGACCCCGACTGCACGGTTGTAGGCGACTCAAAGCCCTCCGACAAAGAGCGCTTCTCCGAGCGCTTCGGTTGCGAGTTTGACACCGTGCGTGCCGATACATTCAATTGGCTGAAGGAGCAGGAACTTACGGCACTCGCCTTCACCTTGGGCGAGAGCACCCACGGGGCGCTCATGATCGCGCCGCGCAACGCCGGTTTCTTTGTCGGCGGGTTGGCCGACCTACAGGGGATGGTGAATCCCCTCGAAATACCGGAAGATTTTCAGGTGGACTGCCTAATGTACGTGGCGCCGCCCTTCCGCCACACGCATTTTAACGGCAAACAGGTCGTGGTACACAATCGTTTAGACAATCTTCACGAGATATTTTCCTACAACCTGTACCCCGGCCCAAGCGCCAAAAAGGGCGTTTACGGGGCGCTCCTCACCATCGGAGAGCAAGAGAAGTGGCTTACGCTCCACGCCGCCACGGTACAGGTCGTTACCCCATACGACAACATCACTACCATAATGCACGAGGGGGCGAGCGGTAGCGGCAAAAGCGAGATGCTTGAGTTCGTCCACCGTGAGTGGGACGGGCGCCTTCTGCTTGGCCGCCACACGAAGACGGGGGCAAAGCGGATCATCTCCATGAACCAGACCTGCTCACTGTACCCGGTTACCGACGATATGGCGATGTGCCCGCACGAGTTTCAGGAGAAGGGCGGCTATGTGCACGCCTGCGACGCCGAGCAGGCTTGGTTTGTCCGCCTCAACCACATAACCCACTACGGGACTGACCCGCATTTGGAGAACATAACCGTCCACGCGGAGAAACCGCTGATATTCCTTAATATGCAGGGCGTCCCCGATTCTACCGTGCTGATATGGGAGCATATTGAGGACTCACCCGGTAAGCGTTGCCCCAATCCGCGTGTGATTCTGCCCCGCAAGCTTATGCCGGGTTGTGTGGATGGGGCCGTGGAAGTGCACGTTCGCAACTTCGGCATTCGCACCCCGCCGTGTACGCGGAAGCAACCCTCTTACGGCATAATGGGCTTTTTGCACGTCTTGCCCCCGGCGTTGGGATGGATATGGCGCCTGATCTCCCCGCGCGGCTACGATAACCCCAGTGTCACCGACGACGACGCGATGACCAGCGAGGGCGTCGGTTCGTACTGGCCGTTCGCCACGGGGTTGCGGGTAGACCACGCTAACCTAATATTGCGTCAAATACAGAAGACGCCGCAGGTGCGCTACACGCTTACCCCAAACCAGCACGTCGGCGCCTACGCCGTCAGCTTCATGCCGCAGTGGATAGCCAGAGAATACCTCGCCCGCCGCGGCGCGGCCAAGTTCCGACCGGAGCAGTTGGTGCCGGCCAGGTGTTCGCTCTTGGGGTACGCTTTCGCCACTATGCAGGTGGAGGGAACGCACCTTCAGCACGACTTCCTACGGGTGGACGAACAACCCGACGTAGGTCCGGACGGGTACGATGCCGGAGCGAAGATACTTAAGTCGTTCTTCGACGCCGAGCTCAAAAAGTTCCTCGTTCCGGAGCTGAACGATGTCGGGCGGAAGATCATAGAGTGCTGTTTGGACAATGGGACGGTCAAAGACTACGAGGCGCTTTTGTAAATATGTGATTGCCGCTTATATATGTGCCCGACGCAAAAAGTTCAATACCGTCGGGCCTTGTTTTTCCGTGCTTAATTGTATTTTTAATGGCATACGATGATGAGGAGGTTTTTATGCTGTTGGACAATACAAAGGACGGCGCGGAGGACAAGACCGTAGCGGGATGGCTTTTGAGGTACGTTGAGGCCGGAGATATGGATATTCTGACCGGCTACTTTACCGTCGGCGCCCTATCGTGGCTTAACGAGCGAATGCGCGGCAAGATTGAGCGGTTTCGCCTGATTTGGGGCGGGGTTGCCGGCGGTCCCACCGAAAAATTTGACCTTTTGACCCAAGAGATCGGGATAGACGGCGCCCTTACGCTGAAGAAAGCGGCGGAGAGCGCCGTTGATTTTTTAGAGCGGGACGAGGTAGAGCTTAAAATCGCCGAACCGGATTTATGCCAAGCAAAGCTTTTCTTGATGAACGCCGTTGACGACGGGCGCAAGTTCTTCGTTACGGGGAGTTCCAACCTAACGGAGGCCGGACTTGGGGTGGGGCCGACCGGCGGCGCGGAGCTGAACGCCGCGGTTTTGGGCGGCGGCGAGTTTGCGGAGTTCGCGGCTTGGTTTGACGGTTTGTGGAACGGGACGCAAAAGGTCAGGGAAGCAAAACTGGAGTTTTTAGACGAGATCGCCAAAATATGCAAGGAGTACGCGCCGAGCGACGTGTACATGATGATGGTATCCGAGCTGTTGCCCGAAGAGGTCTCGCGGGAAAAAATAGAACAACGACTGGGAAAGACCGAAGTTTACACTGCGTTGTTTGATTTTCAAAAAAAAGCGGTATTGAGCCTTGTAAAGATGCTGGAGAAGAAAAACGGCGCGATTTTGGCGGATGCCGTCGGTTTGGGCAAAACGTCCGTCGCGTTGGCCGTCATCAAGTATTACCGAATGCAAAATAGGGAAGTCGTGGTTCTCACCCCGGAGCGACGGAAGCGCGTATGGGAGCGGTACACGTGGCACAACGGCGCTCTCCCAAACGGCGACAATTTCGATTACGAAATAATATTTCACGCCGATTTGAACGAAGACGCCGTACGCGACAGGCTTGTATACCTAACGGACGAGAGACCTAAGCTCTTTGTCATAGACGAGAGCCACTGTTTGCGGAACGACAACGGCAGCCGGTATCGGTTTTTGTTGGAGAAGTTGTTGCGAAAAAACAGCGACGTAAAAACACTGATGTTGTCGGCCGCGCCGCTTAATAACTCATTTTGGGGATTGCGCAACCAATTTAAGCTGATAGGCGGTTTTGAAAACGCGGATCCCCTCTTCAGACAGGCGCAAGATAAGCTGAACGAGTGGGAAAAGGAGGAGCGTCCGACAATCGGTACGCTAATCGGGGCCTTGCGGGGAATCGACGGCGGGAATTTTCTGAATCTGACCGACTCCGTGATTTTAGCCAGGACGCGAACGATGATAGCGACTCCGAACATCACCTTTCCGACGCTTGAAAAATCCGTAAACATCATTGAACCCCCAAACTGCGTGGAGGGCGCGAAAACAATCGCCGATATAATGGATATGTTACCTACGCGTTTTTCCGCGTATATGCCGGCGGTCTACGCCGGTCTTACGAGCAAGCTGGTTGTTCCCGACGACAGCCGAATGGCGTTCCTTACCGTTAGAATGATGCACATCACGCTCGTAAAGCGTCTCGAAAGTTCATGGGTATCTTTCAAAACAGCGCTTGAGAAGATAACGGAGCACCATCGGTCAGCGCTTAAGATGCTGGAGAAATCCGGCGAAATAGATTCTCCGGACGCGACCGAACTTCTGCGGGACGAAGACTCTTCGGAGTTTGACGAGCTGACCGTCGGCAAAAAACAAAAAATATCCATAAAGGACATAAGTGACATAAACAAGTACGAAAAGGACCTATCGGAAGACGCGGAAAAATTGGATAATCTGTTGACGGAGTTGGAAAAATTTTCGTTGGCCAAAGATCTCAAAATCAAGTGGCTGATAAAAACCGTCGAAAAACACGTCCAAAACGACGACGGCGGCAAGAAAGTGCTGATATTCACGAGTTACATTGACACCGCCGAGTATTTGTTCAACTGCCTAAGAGTATATTTCAGCAATCGCGCTACAGTGGAATGCGTTACCGGCGACACAAAAAACATTGAGGATATTCTCGCGCGGTTTTCGCCCGTTTCCCAAAAAGCAAACGACGACAGGCTCAAAAACCCGATCGACATATTGATCGCGACGGATGTTTTGGGGGAGGGTCAGAACCTTCAAGACTGCGACTGCGTTGTAAACTATGATATCCACTGGGACCCCATACGCGTCGTCCAACGCGTCGGGAGAATAAATCGCGTAGGCGGTAAAAATAAAACCGTCCAATGCGTGAATTTTTGGCCGAGCCAAAGCATAGACGAGTACATGAACCTTCGCGGGCATATAGATGAACGTTTGGCAACAATGAAGGTGGCCGACTCCGTCGTATCCAACGACACGTATGATATCGGAGAAACGAGCGGCGCTAACATTATTGAGCGGGCGCAAATAAAAAAGAATTTAATTATAATACGAAACAATATAGAAGACGTTGAACGGGAAACGCTTAGTTTGAACCATCTGTCTTTAGAGGTCTTTAGGCAGGATTTGACCGAAGAGTCGGTGGAACGATACAAGAGCCTGCCGCACGGCATTTTCAGCGGCTTCAAAGCGGAACGGCAAGGCCTAATAGCGCTACTGCGGCACAGAAAGAACCGCGAAAAAAAGATCGCCTTTATAAACGAACGCGGCGAGGAAATACTGTCGAGCCGGCAGGAGATACTGCAATTTTTGCACGACAACAAGAACAAACCTCGGTATGTTCCAACGTCGATAGAAGAATGCGACGGCGTCGAATCGGACAAATTTTCGCTGGCGCTTAGAACATGGCTTGAAACAAAAATCGGCGCGGAGATTAAAACGGTAATGGACGGACTGTTCGCCGGCGGTCAGGCCGCGCTTGACCTGTCGGCGAAGCAGCAAGCGCATTTGGAAGAAACGCTCGCGCCGAACAATTGGGATTTGATTTGCTGGGAGGTCGTGAGCAAAGAAAACCTATAATCTCGAAGACGACGCGGGTTGAAAAAGCGTTCCCCATTCTCATTATCAGTGGGGCTGATGTCGGTAGTATTGGTCATTAGGGCGGTTAAAGCGATAAAATAACGTTCCACATCCGAATCACCGGAGGCAATATCAATATGGGCATTACGCAATTCATAAAACTCGAAGGACTCGGCAACGACTTCGTAATGTTGGACTGCGCCGACACCGCGCAATCCGACGCCGTCGCTTCTCGCGCCGCCGCGTTGTGCGACAGGCGGCGCGGGGTCGGGGCGGACGGGGTTATATGCGTGCTTCCGGCGACGACCGGCGGTCGCGGCACCAAGGCGGATTATCGTATGCGGATTTTCAACGCCGACGGCAGCGAGGCGGAGATGTGCGGCAACGGCGTACGATGCTTCGGGGAGTATTTGCGCCAAACCGGCCGCCCCGCGGAGCGCTTTGTCATTGAGACGCTCGCCGGGCCGATAGAGGTTGAGTACTTGGGCGGCGGACAGCACGGCGGCGGGAATTACCGCGTGAACATGGGCGCTCCGCGCCTTCTGCCGGACGATATTCCGGTCGTCCCGGCGGAGATTACGGACAAAGACTTCATCATGCGGGAGGTCGTGGCTCTCGACAAAACCTTTTTAGTCACGGCGGTGTCTATGGGCAACCCGCACGCGGTAGTGTACGCGGAAGAGCTGAGCGACGAATTGGTGCTGGAAGCGGGCCCGGCGATCCAGCGACACCCGTTCTTTCCCAAGGGCGTGAACGTGGAGTTCGTGCATATCATATCGGCGGACGAGGTGCGCATGAGGGTCTACGAACGCGGTTGCGGGGAGACCCAAGCCTGCGGGACGGGGGCGTGCGCCGCCGTGGTCGCAGGGGTGGTTAGCGGGCTGGGCGGAAACGACGTGACGGTGCGCCTGTTGGGTGGCGATTTGCGGATATCGTGGAACGGAGATAGGGAACATCCGGTGTTTATGACCGGGCCGGCCAAAGCGGTATTCCGCGGAGAGTTAATGTAGAAATGTCTTAACATCCCCTACGTATGACCTTGGATTCCGCCGATAAATTGCCCGTAGAGGTCTCTTAATTTATGAAAATTTTTATTGACAACGTGTGTAAAATATGGCACAATATACACTGTAGTGCACAAAAAAGACCTTTTTTATGCACTACAAGGACACTATTATGATAAAAACAGTAATTCTGCAGCAAAAAGAGGAGCGGGACGCGCTTTTGCGGCGCGAGTACGCAAAGCGCGTTTTCGCGGGTGCACAGAGTGACCTCCTTGCGACGGGCGTAATCAAACTGATTACCGGACCTAGGCGCGCCGGAAAGTCGGTCTTTTCGCTACAACTGTTGAAATCCAAAAACTTCGCCTACTTGAACTTCGACGACGCTCTGCTTTTACGCCGCTTTGATGAAGACATCGTCATGCAGTCGCTCTTGGAGATCTATCCCGGATTTGAATATTTGTTTTTAGACGAGATTCAAAATCTGCCCGAATGGGATCTTTGGGTAGCGAAATTGTATCGTCGGGGAATTAATCTCGTAATAACGGGGTCTAACTCGAAACTTCTATCCAATGAAATGGCAAGCGCGCTTACCGGACGGTTTATTCAAATAAATATATTACCGTTCAGTTACGCGGAAACGCTCGCGTTCAACAACATCCCCGTTCGTTACGAAACGCCTGCGGAAAAAGCGCTTATTTTACGGCAATTAACCGAAATCTTGGAATACGGTTCCTTTCCAGAAATCATAAAATCGCGCGATCTTACGCGCAATTACTTGTCCGCCTTGTGGGATTCCATCTTGCTGAAAGATATAGCCAGACGTTTCAATGTACGCAACGGCAACGAGTTGTACAATTTGGCGACGTACTTATTGACTAACTACTGCAATCCGTTTTCCGTCAATCAGTTGGTGAAAAACCTGAATATCGGCAGCGCGCACACCGCTCAAAAATTTTGCGGGTATCTAACGCAACCATACCTGTTTTTCTACCTGCGACGCTACAACAATAAACTGAAACTCATGAACAAAGTATCGCAAAAAGCGTATATAGTTGATAACGGATTTATAGCGGCGCAATCGTTTGAGTTATCGGAAAACAGCGGAAGGCTATTGGAAAATTTGGTGTTTATAGAACTGTTGCGACGCGGATACAACACGCAACAAACGTTGTTTTACTACCGTACGCGTAACGATAAAGAAATAGATTTTGTTTGCCGCGACAAACATAAAATCGAAACGTTGATACAAGTGTCATATAATATACAGAATTCGAAAACCTACCGGCGTGAAATCGCCGCGCTCATCGAAGCGAACGAAGAACTGGGTTGCGGCAATCTTTTGCTACTTACCTGGGACGACGAAAAAACGGAAATGATAGACGGGGTATCCATAAACGTAAAACCGGTGTGGAAGTGGTTGCTTGGGGTCGGATAGGGAAAGGGAAGGACGCCCGAGTGAGGGCGTCCTTGAGGGACGGAGGGGGGAGTTAGTCGGCGACGCTATTCGCAATGGAATTGAACGATAGCGGTATCGGTTCTGTTGCGCGTCAGTTTTGGACACAGCGCACCGACATTCCGCCGCCCTTGCCGCCGTAACTCTCGCCTACGTCGTTGTCGCCGTGGCTCATGGTACGGATGTACGCGTTGCCGTCGCCGCCGTATTCCGTAGATGTCCACCAAAAGCCGATGCTGCCGGCATAACTGAAATCACCGGCTGAGTAGTGGCGGCTACCGCCTGGAAGAGCGGAAAATCCGCGGCTGTCGGTGCCGTTGCCGTCTTCGTCCCATCCCGATGCCGCCTTCAACCTCTTGCCCGCAACCTCTTCGCCGCCGGCCGCTTCCGACAACGCCGCCCATTCCAAACGCGTAGGCAAATGCCAACCTGCCGGACAGACTGTCGTCGCCGCCTCCCAAGCGTACAACCTACCGTATTTGCCGCAGTTGGCGCTGTCGTCGCCGTAGCACCAAGATCCATTGGATCGATAGCGCAGATTCTCCGCCAACCACGTCTGCCCGCCGATCTTCGCGGTTTTGTAGACCTCGGCGTCGCGGTCGTCGGTGAACACGCTCGTTTCGGGCGGCGGTTCGGGGGGTTCGGGCGTTCGGAACATTTCTGATAGTTGTTCCTGCTCCTGCGCCGGTTTCTTCGAACATCCCGACAAACCGTACGCCGTAAGCGTCGCAAACAAAGCCGCGGTGAGCAACGGCGCTCGCCATATCACGATAAATTTACTCATAAACGCCCCCGTCGTTAAATTGTCCGCCGCAACCGCTCGCATACTAAAAATATAGTAAACTTTGTCGCGGACAGTATTGTTTTTTTAGAGAATATGCGCGTTTGTGCCCGTGAATCCTAACTTTTTTGAAAAATTCCCACAACCGTACAATCTATAATTTATATTATAATAATGGCTAACATATCGTACATAACGGCGTTATCGGCGTGCGCGGCGCTCCTCCTATCCGTCGGTTGCGCCCCCCAAAAGGCTCCGTTGCCGGTCGGCGAGAAGGTCATTACCGCTCCTCACCAAGAATTGACCGACGCCTCCCTGTACTTCTACCAAGGCGATGTCAAGCGATGGTGGTTGGACACCGACTACATGAGCCGTCCGCTGGCCGATACCGGCGATATTACCGTGGCCCCGGTACGCATTATCGTATACGATTCGCTGGGCAAGCCGTCTACCCGCATTGCCTCCGACTCCGGTTCGAGCGATTCCAAGATGGCGGTGTTCGATCTTTGGGGCAAAGTTAATATAAAGAACGAAGAGGGGATGATTGTAACCGGCGAGCGGCTCCGCTGGTACAAGGACGCGCGGTTGGTCACCTCCGATACGTTCGTGCAGGTGGAAACCAAGAAGGGCGATATTTTGCGCGGTAAAGGGTTGGAGGCGCGGGACAATTTTTCGCGTTTTTCCTTCAACGCGGAGGTGCAGGGGGTTTTCCCCGACTTCAAACGCAGGATGGAGGAGGGCGATGAGGATTTTCTCCGATAAGCGCTCGTTCCAACGCGCTCTTCTTTCGATTGCCGCGTTGTCGCTCTGTTTTGCCGTGAGGCTTTGGGCGGCTCCGGCCCCTGTCGGCGCGCTTGTCTTGGAGCGGGCAAACAGTAACGAGAATATTTACGACGACGCGACCGGCGACTTCATCAGTTACTTGCGCGGCGACGTTTTATTCCGCTACGACGACGTCAGCATATCGGCCGATTCGGCGCTTTGGCGTAAGAACGACGGGATCATAGACTTCACGTCGAACATTACCGTAGAGCACAAGGGGCAGCTTATGACCTGCCAGCGGTTGTACTTCGCGAAGGGCAACAAGCTCCTCACCGCGAGCGGCGGCGTGCTGTATCAAGACTCCGCGAGAATAACGCGCATTTTAGGCAACACTGCGGATTACATGACCGACAAAAAGGAGTGCACGTTGCGCGGCGATCCGCTGCTTACGCGGGTAGACAGCGCGTCGACCGATACGCTCTTCATCCGCGGGCGGACGATGATCTATAACGACTCCACAAAAATCGCGAATATCCACGAGAACGTGCGCATAGATCGCGGCGAACTCTCCGCCAAGAGCAGGCGCGGCGAGTATTTCGTAAAGAAAAACATCGCCAAACTGCGGGTGAACCCGGTGATAAACTACGAAAAACATCGCGTGGTAGGCGACTCCGTAGACCTTTTCTTCGGCAAAGAGACCTTCGAGGGCGCCGGCATAATCGGCAATGCCCACGGGCGCTACACGGAGGCCTCCGACACTACCAAAGACACAACGATAGCGGACATTTGGAGCGATAGCATGAGTTTGTCCATGTACGACTCGAAGAAGGTAAACTCCATGAAAGCGTTCGGCAACGCTGTAGGTAAATACGTCGAAACGTCCGCGTCGTCGGGCGCGACGACGGCGACCGACATCGCGAGCGACAGCTTGCACATGTTCATGTTCGAGACGGGAAAGATCCGCGAAATGAAGGCCTTCGGCAACGCCAAGGGCCGCTATAGGGAGTCCGCCGATACGGCGAAAAGCGTTATGTCCTCGGACATCACGAGTGACAGCTTGCGGGTCTCCATGTTCGAGACGGGTAAGATAAGCTCGATGACAGCGTTAGGCAAGGCGCACGGGCGGAACTCGGAGTGGAACGCGACCGGCGCGAAGGACTCGCTTATCACCCATATTTGGAGCGACAGTTTACGCGTGCGAATGTCGGATGCCGGAAAGATGCAATCCATGCGCGCATTCGGAAATGTGGTGAGCCGAAATTTTACGGTAGGCGACTCGGCGCGGACAAACGAGGTGTCGGGGCGTACGTTGCTTCTGACCTTCGGTGAGGGCGGGAAGGCGGAGAGGGCGATAGTGATGGGCGACGCCAAGAGCACGTACTTCATAGACGAGGCCGACGGCGGCGGTTGCAACACCGCGGGCGGGGAGCGGATAGTCGTCACGTTCGACAAAGGCAAGGCGCGGAGGCTTATGGTTTGGGGAGAAGCCGACGGCAAAGGGGCCGGCGGGGTATATTCTCCGTAAAAAATCCGCAATGTTACCAAAACCGTGTATTATATTATACGATAATGACGGTACACAACCATATAGCCATATTGCGGAGGAGAAAAAACATGAATGTCAAAAAGTACAAAGTAACCGGGGAAAACAAAATCAGCTTGGACGACTTCGACACCGAAGACACCGGCGGATTCAGTTCATCCGACGACGTCAAGGGGATGATGAAGGACAACATCGTCGAGATCGCGAAACTCCAGGACCGGCTCTACGCGGAGGGTAAAACCGGTTTGCTCATCATCTTCCAAGCAATGGACGCCGCCGGCAAAGACAGCGCCATAAAGCACGCGATGAGCGGAATAAACCCGCAGGGCGTAGAGGTCGTGAGTTTCAAACAGCCCTCAACGGAGGAACTCTCGCACGACTACCTATGGCGGGCGTCCAAAGTCCTGCCGGCGCGTGGAAAAATCGCCATCTTCAACCGCTCTTACTACGAAGACGTCCTCGTAGTAAAGGTTCACAAATTATACGAAAATATGAATCTGCCGAGCCGTTGCAAGGGTAAGAACATCATAGAAAAGCGGTACGACCAAATACGCCATTTTGAGGATTATTTGTGGGAAAACGGGATTGTAACCGTGAAATTTTTCCTGCACCTCTCCAAGGAGACGCAGTTGAAGCGTTTCTTGGAGCGGATAGAAAACAAAGACAAGCACTGGAAGTTCTCGGACGCGGACGTGCGGGAGAGGAAGTATTGGGACGATTACCAAGAAGCCTACCTATCGGCGATTGAGGCGACGGCCACCAAGAACTGCCCGTGGTACATTGTCCCCGCCGACAAAAAATGGTACACCCGCGCCGTAATCTCCAACGTGTTGCTCTCGGTAATGAAAAAAATAGACCCGCAGTACCCGGTCGTAACGAAAGAGCAGGAAGAGGCGCTGTTAGAAAGCAAGAAAACGCTGGAAGAACTGGGGTGACCGGCGTTTTTTGAACCGGCGGGATCAATTTCCCACGGTGTCTATCAAATCGTAAAACGTAATATCGCCGTCAAACTTTCGGCTTCCGTAGTCGCGTATGAACTTTTGTAGGTACTCCTTGGTGTCGTCCCGCGGGTGTATCGTGATTCGGCGGTATTGGTCTTCTATGGCGGAGAATACGGAGCCTACCGAGTCGTTGGAAAAGTCTCTCGCGGGGACGAATCCTTTGTTGCCGTCGTGTATTTGGTGGACAAACTTCTCGTGGACGAGCCAGTTGAGGATACCCGTCGCCTGTTGTTCTGTGAGTTCGTAGGTTTCGCAGAACCGCTCGATTGTCGGCGGCGGTTCTTTCTTTCTAAACGCGCGGACGCAATCTATTATTATGCGTAACGTGATGTAGCTGCGGTAGTCGCCTACGCGCCTGTCCCAGCGTTGCGCGGCGCGCAGCAACGGGCGAAAGTTTTGGTGAACGTAGACTACCTGAGCGCCTATCAGCAGGAGCAGGGCGCTGAAGTAGAGCGATATGAGGAAGAAGACGATGAGCCCGAAGGTGCCGTATATGGTTTGCGTTTGAATCGAGAGATTGACGTAGTAGCCGAACCCCCATCGCTCAAGCTCAAAGAGAGCGCAGGAAACGAGACCGCCTATGGCCGCGGAGGGGACGGGCACGCGCGTGCTCGGTATCAGCCAAAACATTACGGTGAAGGCCAGCGCGGTAAAGATTATCGGCGGAAAACGCATCAAAAAAAACTCTTGCGGCAACAGTCCGAAGATACCGCTGTGACGCAGTTGGTACGAGAGGAAGAAGAGTATGGGGCTGTAGACTATCACCATGGTAAAAGTACGCAAACGGGTGAAGAACGGGCGCACGCGCCCCACCTTCCAAATGGCGTTCAAAGATTGTTCTATGATATTGAAGAGCCCCATTGCCGTAATTACGAGAACGGCGATGCCTACGCCCTTCAGCCCGCGGGCGTTTTGGAAAAACTCAATGATGTATCCCACCACCGTGGGCGGGGAAAACGGTAAAAGCGCTGTAACCGCGCGCTCCACGTGGTGCGGGGTGATCTCGGCAATGCTCGCGAGCAAAAGGGCGGCCGTGGCTATGAGCGGAATAAGGGTGACAAGCAACACGAACGCGATTCCCGAAGCGCGGCTTGTACAGTGGTTCTGAATGTATTCGGATACTACGACCCGCACGAAAACGGCGAACTTTACGGCAAGGTAATACGCACGGTTCCTCCCGGCGGCGGCGGTCAACGCCTCGTTGGGGTTCTTTATTACATCGCGAATGAGATTTCGGCCCTGTTTCATCGTTATTATCAAAAAGATAATATATGGGATTGGAGGGAGTCAAGAGCAGGGAATAAATATTTTGCGGCGCGGTTCTTGGCGCCCTCCTTGATTTTCACCGCTCCCGTTTATTATATTGATATGCGGACGTCACAACCCCCAAAACCAATCCCAAAGAAGAGGCGCAATAGGTGATAACCGCCGACGCATTATACGACCCGCGCTCACCCGCATCCGTGGAAAAGTATTCCTCCGCCGTGACCCTTTCCGACATGGAGGTGTTCATCTTCCCGGAGCTTATGTATGCCCTCGTCCTCGCGAACGTCATGTCGGGCCGCCTTTGGGCGTGGAAGGGCGATCCGTGGTTTTCAAAGATTGCCGCCCAAAGCGAACAAAAACGCGTCCAGCGGCTCAAGCAGTTCATCATGGACCGCTTCTCCTTCAACCTCGACCTCGACACCTGGGGGCTGACCACCAAGGAACGGGAGATCGCGCGCTTCTCCGCGTTCATCAGCGAGGAGATCTTGGCGCGGAGCAACGCGCTGTTCGGGTACGAGGGCGACAAATACTACTTTGATATGGACATACGCCGCCACTTCGGGCTCGACAAGTACACGTCGAACGTTATCCCCTATTGGAAGACGGAGACCGTTGAGGCGATGGAGGCGTTTAGGTTCAAAGACGGGTACGCCGGCGGCGCCGGGGAGTGCGTCTCCTTCGCCGCCCTCTACGCCTCCGCCGCTTTCGCCGTGGCCGGCATCCCGCTCGACAAGATATTTTTGCTCGCCACGCCGCTCCACTCGCAGAATTTCTTGGACATCGGCGACGGAATACTAACCAACAACCGCCGAATCGTTACCAAAAATATGTGGTACAACGGCACCGAGCTCTCGGCTAAGGCGCGCCGCGCCCTCGAAAACGAAACCGTTACCGTTGTGGCCCACAACACCGGTTGCGTACACACCGTCTTCCCCAACGCGACCATAAACAGAGCCCGCTACGGTCAACTTAAGGACAAGCTGACGAAGTTCATGTCAACCGACATTACCTACGAGATATTGGCAAACTTCTTGCGGCACAAGAGCGGCCTGCAAAAATACTTCCAAATATCGTACAATAGGCACGGCAAAACGCTCTACATTGAGGCCGAGAAGGTTTACAGCTACGAGCACTCGAGCAAATTGCGCGTAGGCGACGACACGCAGGAGAATTTGCTGGCGGAGATCGAGGACGACGAGTTTTACACCGACCCGTGCCCGCACAGATTCGATTTGGGAAAGCTCCAAGCGTACTTGGGCGGGACCCGCGTATCCATAAGCAGCGCCGACGGTATCAATAAGCTGAAAGCGCAACTTGCCGACGGCCCGTTCAGCGGTTCGCGCATAGTCAACGAAATGATAAAATTCTGCGACACAAAACCTATGATGCCCCACGAGGAGCAAAAGGCGTGGGCGGAGCCGGGCCTGGTCCCGCCGATAAAACTCGACGGCGTAACGTGCGCCCAAGAGGCGCGCGAAGCGCTGACGGATCAACGCCGCAACAACGAAACGGTCGATTTGGCGTTCATGGCCTTCAGAGACCTGTCGTCATCCCCGTGGAAGCCGTTCCTTAAAGCCGCCGCGGAGAGGAACCCGGTGTGCGCTATAGGCTGTAACGGCTTGACCGTCGACGAGACGTACAAATACCTGTCGTCGTCCGCCTTTGCCGACGCGTCGATTTACGACGACGCGTACCGCTTGGCGCAACCGGACGAGGTCTGGAACTACCGGCGCGGGGACGGGCTGGAAAAAGCCATAACCCTGGCGTCGGTGTATATCGGCAAAAAAGCAAGCCGCGACGACGGCGGCGTAGAAACGACGGACGACGTGGCTATTGATATAGACGGGAAGGATGCCAGACTGAAGTGCGGTAAAGCGGAGTTCGTCTTTGAGACCCAAAAAACGGTGAAACCGCCGAAACGCGAGGACTGGTAAGACGTTACAAAAAAACACACATATCCGTAAAAATGACGCAACACATTGATACACAACAAGTTACGTAAAGGCATCATCGCGGATTTAACCCATAACCTACACAAATTTAAGAATTACGCAATATTTATGTAACATTATACGCCTTAGAAACGCCTAATATACACGTAATATGTTCGGATATTAATGTAAAATTATTGTAAAAAAAGTTGCTTTACATGACGCCGATATATTATATTGGGTGTCAACTGGGGGTATAAAGAATCGGGAAAAATGCAATATTAACCATAACTTTTAACTTAAATTAAAGGAGTAGCGTTATGAAGAAGCTGTCTGTAGTTGCGGTTGCGGTGTGCGCGTTTGTCGGGTCGGCGTTTGCTGCTTGGGATTACTTTCCGCCTAAGGAGGCCGGGAAGGGTCAGGCGCGGCTTAATTTTGAGTACGGTATTGAGGATAAGATTTCCAATATCGGTATTGCCGTCAAGGGGCGTTATAGTATCATAGAGGGGTTGGAGGCTGCGTTGTCTCTGCCTATACCGTTGTCGAGTTCGTACGACGGAACAAGCGCGGAAGGGTATGCCGGTTTGTCGATACCTGCAATAGGAGTACGTTATTGGTTGCCTATGGGTCTCGGTTTCTACCTTGACTTTGGGTTGCCGGTTGACACTCGGTACGATAAGGATGATCTTTCGAAAGTCGGGTATGAGCCGACGATGAGTCTCGGTGTCGGTGCGCAATTTTCCACCAAGTTTACCGAAGAATTGTCGCTCGGTAGCCAGCTTGGTTTGAATGTTCCGTTTGCGGGTAGTGATTCTAAATATGCCGACGGGATGGGTTTGGTAATTGGCGCGGAGTTGGATTACTCGGTCGGTAGCCTTACACCGTTCCTTGGCGCGGAAGCGTCTCTTGGTTTGACGAAGCCGAAGTTTGACGGAGAAGAAATACCGAATAGCGAAGCAGATCCGTTTGGAATTGATGTGTGGGTAGGTGCTGCGTATTCAATAAATGACATGTTCGGTGTCGACTTGTCCGCGAAGTTTGGATTCAGCGATAAGTATAAAACACTGCCAACATTTGATCCGGTTACGTTTGCTGTGATAGAAGGTGAGTCTTACATCCCTATCACTATCGGTTTTAATTTCGACTTCAACTTCTAAGAACCGTTTAGCGACAGTTTTCAGCAATCCCAACCGCGTCTCCCATCCGGGGGCGCGGTTTTTTGTTTGTGTTAGTTGTTAAAAAATCATGATGAGGCCGAGACTGTTACAAAATTTGT
>LIUJ01000115.1:0-1902 GCA_001462255.1 Fibrobacteria bacterium GUT77
GATAAAGCGCATGGAAGAGGACGTAAACTCCAAGATGACCCGCTTCCTTTCGGAAAAACACCGCATCGAGGTAATGGACAACGAATTTACCCGGCTGCTCCAGACCTCGCAGTCCGTGGAAGAAAAGCTGGCGCAGGTTTCCAGCTCGGACGATCTGGTGCAAAACTTGCAGGTGCAATTGCGCCGTCTGGAAGACGCGATAAAGGAAACCGAAGAAAAATACAAGCGCGTGGACAAGAAGAGTAAAACTCTGGATGAGACCAACGACGGCATAGACCGGAATTTCAAGGCTTTACAGGAGAACGAGCAGACAGCCAAACGGCTTGACGATACCGTTTCTCTGTTAAAAACAGATCTCGACTCTATCAAAGTCTCGATAGAAGCCCTTTCCGCCGAGAACGAAAAAGCCCGCGATACCGCTGAAAAGCTATCTTCGCTGGACGAAAACCTCGAATTACTGGAAAAACGCATAGAGGAAATGAATAAAGCCCGCGAAAGCCTAGCGCGGCTTGCGACCGAGCTGCAAAACCTTGAAAAAAAGGCAAAAGATCAAGTAAAGCTTGTTCAGTCCGTAACACGCGGCGAAGGGCATTCAGCAGGAGGCAAGAAGGGCAAAACAGACGACGGGGCGCCTACGCAAAACGTCCGTGAAAACATCAAAAAGCTCAAAGCGCAAGGCTGGACCATTGATGAAATCGCCAAAGCGTATCATATGTCAAAAGGCGAGGTGGAACTGACTCTGGAACTACCTTCCAAAGACGCATGAAACAGTTGACGAACATTCCAAGATCGAGTAGAATGTATAGATGAACCGGTTACTGTTTTTGTTACCTGTTTTGTTAATAGCGTGCGGTACGCAGCCTAAAACGGCAGATGGAGCGTTACAGGCGGCAGATAAACCAACAGCAGCAGAACCGATAGCGGAGAAACCGGCTGATACGGAACCGGTGACGGAAAAACAAACGGAACCGGAGCCGGCGGGGAATAAACAGGCGGAAGCGGCAATTGCCGCGGTTGCCGGCGAATCGCAAAATTCAGGCAAGCGAGAGGAGGAAGTGTATGAAGAGGTTTTTAGTGAAGTTAAAGCTTTCATCGAAAACCTTAACAAAATAATTCAAAGCAAGAGTTATAGCAGATGGAGGGATGCATTGTCTGAAGAGTTTAGAAGAGAGATTTCATCGCCGAAATTCCTGACAACCGTGTCCCAAAGCCCCCCCCTGAAAAGCAGGGGAATCGTGTTGAAAAAACCGGAAGATTATTTCTATATAGTGGTTGTCCCTTCACGGGCAAACAGCCATGTGGACAGAATAGAAATAATAGATGAGAACAGGGTCAAAGCTTTTTATAATAATGGAGACAGAGAGTTGAGGTTATATGAACTTGAAAGAAGAGGGACTTCATGGACGATTATTCAATAGATACAATAAACAAGGAGAGAAGAATGAAGGGTAATTACCGCTTTTCCGCATTGATTACGGCATTAATGCTGATTGCAGCTTTGATTGCAATACCGGCAGGCTACAGCCAGTCTCAAAGTTCGGATTCGGAAATGTCAGTTGAGGAATCGTATCTGCAGGAAGCTGTGGATTTGATGATTGTCAGGGAAACAAGCAAACAGGACAGCCAGGAACAGAAGCTTATCGCGCTTGCTTTTATCAGCGACCTTATTGATCAGGGCAATACCAGCGATGAACTCCGTCTCGCGCTGGAACGCCTTTCTCTTGAGGGAACCAACGTTCAGGCAAGGGAAAAAGGACGCCTTAAAAACGACTACCCCGAAGTAAGAAGGCAGGCGGCAAGGCTCCTTGCAGCTTTTAAAACCGATGAGGCCAAAGTTGCCCTTCTCAGAGTCTGCGTTTCTGACAGTGAGCCTTTGGTACTGCAGGAAGCGGTCAGATCGCT
>LIUJ01000115.1:2102-2673 GCA_001462255.1 Fibrobacteria bacterium GUT77
AATCGGCATTGATAACGACGGTGAAGCAATCGGCACCATTTGCTGGGTGACAAACAAATTCACCAACACCATAGCTCCGGACAACCTTCTTGCCCTTGCCGCAATAGACGCTATACAAAAAATAGCCAAAAATACCAATAACGTTAGAGAAGACGCGTTCCAACTCCTTATCAAGATATCGGAAGGCTCTTATTCTCCGCCGGTCAAGGAGAAAGCCAGGCAAACCATAATGGATATCCGCAATCTTATAGCCAATAACGCAAAAGCGAAAAAGGGTCAGCAGGGACAACCCAAGTAGGGGGATCAGGGGCCGGGGATCGGGGATCAGCCTGACCCCTGATCCCTTAATTTAGCTATCTCGTCTCGTATTGCTGCCGCTTGTTCGTATTCCATATTTTTAGCGTGTTCCAGCATCTCGTCTTCAAGCAGCTTTATTAACTGCTTGCGCTGTGCGGGGATAAGCACATTGTAGGACTTTTTCAGCACTTCGACAGAAGCGGATGCCGCGTCTACGGCTTCCTCGGCGTGGCGGGTAAGGATGTCGGCAATGGCTTTCTTCACCGTCGCCGGC
>LIUJ01000115.1:2925-3090 GCA_001462255.1 Fibrobacteria bacterium GUT77
CGGTCGGCGTACATGATCACCTTTCCGGCGGCGTTCCGCGCCGCCCGCCCTATTATCTGCACAAGGCTGGTGTGCGAGCGCAGAAAGCCTATCTTGTCAGCGTCCAGAATCGCAATAAATGAAACTTCCGGCAGGTCTATACCTTCGCGCAGCAGGTTGATCCCG
>LIUJ01000116.1 GCA_001462255.1 Fibrobacteria bacterium GUT77
CTGACATTCGCGGTAGTGTCGGGAGGCGGCGGGGGAGGGCAGTCAGTATCGTTAACAAACCCCTCGACCGCGGTTAACGCTACGGTAGGGACTGCGTATAGTCAAACGCTAACTGCTAGTGGATTTACTACTGACGCGGACATCGTATGGACAGTTTCACCTAGTCTTCCTGCGGGTTTGAGTCTTGCTGGTGACGGAACGGTGACGGGTACAGTTAGTGGTACGCCTACCACTGCGGCTACTTCAGCAACATATACCATCACAGCGACAAATTCGGGAAACAGCGGTGCCGCTGATGAGTCCGCAACAGCGACTCTGACATTCGCGGTAGTGTCGGGAAGCGGCGGCGCTCCCGCGATCGTCATAACCTTTGATGGAGCTTCGTCGCCGTTGGCGTTGGTTGCCGGGAACATTACGGCGGCGAACAAGTTGACGGTGTCGGCGACGATCTCGAATATTACACCGGCGGGGAGCCAAGACACGACTTTGCGGTATAGGTGGTTTAGGGCCACGTCGACTTCAGTAGTCCCCGCGACGGACGTGGCGGTTAGCGACGAGTGGCTTTCCGCCGCGGCTGGGGGGAATGTGTTCCAGATTCCGACGACGCTTTCGAACGTGAATTCGCCTTACTACTATTATTGCAGGGTGATTTCGACGCTCAAGAAACAACCGCCTAACGGACAGGTGGATTCTGTCGCGGCGGTGCCTTCGGCGGTTAAGACGGTTAATGTGGGTGTGCAGCCGGAAATAACTTTGCCCCCTTCTAGTGTGACAACGTCGAATGTCGCGGGGGTTGGGTCCGCGACTTATGTCTCCGGTTCGGTGGACGCAAAGTTAACGATAGCGGGGGCGACCAATGGGTCCGACGCGACGGGAATTTCTTATCAGTGGTTCAGAAACACTGCGGCAGACTCGGTCGGCGGTGTTGCTGTGCAAAGTGCAACGAGTAATAGTTATACTATTCCTGCATTCCTGCTCCCCGGATCGTATTATTATTTTTGCGAAGTTAGGTTGACCACTGGCGAGGCCCAGGCCGTGCCTAAGCGTTCCAATGTGATTCCGGTTACTGTTACTCCGGCTTCCGGGGGTGCTTTACCGTCGACGAATCAGGTCAACGTTAACGACGCCGTGGTGGATTACGCGCCCGGCACTACATTGAAGGTGACATTGCCAAATGCAGGCACCACAGCCGTAATTCCGGCGTATCAGTCGATTTCGTTTGAGGTTACGACGGTCCTTTATGAAAAGTCGGACGGTTCGATGACTTGGTTTAAAAAGGGTGGAGATGATACGAAAGACGGAACATCATTGGCAAACGCGAAGACGTTAGAAAGTCAAGGCGTGACGGCGGCCGGCACTTATTTTGTTACGGTGGAAGTTACCGGAACCAATGCGAGTAATCAGGCCGTTGTCGGATCAAAGACGGTCACGCTTGAGGTTAAGCCGAAGCAAATCAGTAATATCACTACCAAAACCGTGACGCCGACATCGTATACCTACGACGGAAATTCGAAGAACCCGACGTTGACGTTGGTTGACGGGTCGGGGGATAAAGCGGTGACGTTGGCGGCGACTACGCATTACACTCGCGAAAATGGGGATTTGACAAACGCCGGCCGGTGAAGCTAAGATTACGCTAACCGGAACCGGGAACTATACCGGAACGTTGGTTCTTTCGTTTACGATCAACAAAAAGACTATTTCGGTGGATACCTCCGCTATGACCGCAGCTGTGGGTCACCTCACAAAAGTTTATGACGGGACGACCGCTGTGGCGGCGGATAAACCTGACGGCCTTGACGTTAAGTTTTCCGGCCTTGTTGATCAGAACGACCTCAAAAACCGCGCCGGTTACTCTGTTAGCTCGTTGAGTTTCGCCGACGGGAACGCCGGAGCGGCTAATCGTACGGTAAACGGTACGGTTACGTTGGATACTAGTACGATTATGGGTAAGAACTATGTTTTTGCATCCGGGGTTTCCACGACATTCTCCAAAGGCGGCATAACCATCAGTAAGAAGACGCCGGTTAAGGAGGATTTCACTTATACGATTCCTACGGGTTTGTTGAACAATGGGGCGGGGCGTGGTATCGGCACGGTTTCGTGGAATTCCAAGTATACGAGCACGGGCGATACTCGGACGGTGTTTTACGACGCCAGAACCGGTTTGGGCCCGGTGACGACGCTGCCTATATTAAACGGTAGTTACACGGTGACATTGAACGTTACCGGTAGCAATAACTTTGATAATGTGACGGGTCTTGAGCTTACGGCTACCGGCGCTAAGTTTGTGATCGGTCAGGAGAAAGAAGCCGGTGTTCGCGTAACGGCGGCGGAAAATGGGGATACTACGCAAAATCTTGCCGGAACCGCTTATTTGGAATCGAATGTGACGTTGAGGGCTACCGGATACTATCCCGATAGCGCGAAAATAGATAAAGCGGGTTCCGCGCAGGGCGCTCAAGACTCGATTTTGTACTACAGTCCGAAGGGTACTTTGACGTATCTTTGGTTTGTGCAGGGTCCGGGCGCGCCGGCTTATGATACGTTGAGGCAGAGCAACGGACGGACTGCGGTCACAACGCCGACGTACACGTTTGCGACGCCTGATGTGGCTGCCGGAACGCAGTATAAGTATAAGTGTGAGATTACTTATACGAATCCGACCGTTCAGGTTACGACTAAGAAACTCAGTGACGAGCTTGTGGTTTCCGTGGCCGCCGCGAAAGTGTCCCTTTCGGACGCAGTTGTGACGGTTGGCGGAACGTACACTTACAACGGAACGGCGTTTACAAACGCGACCGTTACGAACGTTACCGTTAGGGTGGGTACGAGTACGCTAACGAAAGATACGCATTATACGCAGGAGGTATTCGGGGAGTTTGCCGGTCCCGGCACCGTTCAGATAACGGGTATCGGTGCGTATAAGGACATAGCGGTCGGGACGTTTACGATTGCGAAGAAGACAACCGTGTTGACCGATTTGACAATCGGTTCCACGGTTCAGTACAACGGCGAGGCGCAACCGCTTTCGGTTACCGCTAAGGCTCCTTATATGGGTTTGGGCGCGGTTACGATCAAGTACGTAAGCGTTAAGGAGAGCGGCGAGGCTGATACGGCATTGACGGCTCCGAAGAACGCGGGTTCGTATACGGCGCTTGTGTCGATTGCGGAGGGTCAGAACTTCACGGCGTTGGACGAGTTCGAGCGCCAGTACAAGATCACGCAGAGGATAGCGGTCAAGGCCGATTTCAATTACACGGCCGTTCCCCCGCCCGCGGCGTGGACGGGTAAGCCTATCACTCCTATCGTAGCGACGCTTAAGAACAAGATGGACTACACGGGAACGCTCAAGACGGTGTACGGCGTTAACAACACGGATACGATTCCGACGGCGGTCGGCAAGCATCCGATAAGGGTGTTGGTCGGCGGAGACGCGAATTTCGCGATGGCCTACGTGACGTTAGATACGCTTGTAATCATGCCCGAAGGTTGGGTAAGCGTAGCCGAGGCGAATCGCGAGATTCCGAAGCAGATCGTAATCAGCGAGGCTGCGGTAGCCCCTGTTAAGGCGGTAGTGGCCAGCTTCACGGCCGGTCCGAGCCCCGCGAAGTTGGGTAGCGCGATCAAGTTCTTCTCCGCGAAGGCTGTGAAGAGCGGAAGCCTCTACATCTTCGACGCGAGCGGTAACAGCGTGGCGAAGAAGTCGGTCAAAGCCGGCGTAGGCGAGATAGGTTCTTGGGATCTGAAGAGCAAGGGTGTGGCTGTTAGCGAGGGCACCTACGTTGTGAAGGGTGCGTTGGTTGGTAAGGACGGTACGAGGGAGAAGGTATCCTTCGTGTTCAGCGTAGTGCGGTAATGTCGTAGGGGCGGCCCCATGTGGCCGCCCTGTCTTTTGGATGTGTTTATGTAGTGTGTTGTTGTTGGTGGGGCAGGTTGAAAGGCCTGCCCCATTTATCGGGCGGTTAGGTCGGTTCGACCTTTCGACTTCGCTCATGCGTCCGGTCGCTTCGACTCCGCTCAGCGACCGGTCGGGTGTGTGTCAGTGGAGTGTTCGTAGTCCGGCGGTGCTTTAAAACCGTGGTGGAATGCCGTAGATAAGGTCGTTAAGACCCGAAAAGGTCATTGAGCGGAGTCGGGGGGTCATTGAGCGGAGTCGAAATGACCTGGCGTAAGATTGAGCGAAGTCGAGAGGTCATTGAGCGGAGTCGAACGTGTTTATCTCGGCGAAGCCAAATGACCTGGCGCAAGATTGAGCGAAGTCGAGAGGTCATTGAGCGGAGTCGAACGTGTTTATCTCGGCGAAGCCAACTTGTTTATCTCGCCGTAAGGCAAATGACCTGGCGCAAGATTGAGCGAAGTCGAGAGGTCATTGAGCGGAGTCGAAATGACCTGGCGCAAGATTGAGCGAAGAAGTTGAATTGTTATTGAAGTAACGATAAAAACGAAAACAAGATTTTTTTTTCGATAAAGCGGTAAGACTATGGCCTAATGTTTTGCCGCCAGGCCGGTTCCGGGACCAACCACTTCCTTCCCGGGGCCGGCCGCTTTTTTTAATAATGACCAACCTGCGGTCATTGAGACAGGTTCAAAATCTGTGTAAACTTTGAATTTTATTTGGCGAATTTCGAGATTG
>LIUJ01000117.1:0-1214 GCA_001462255.1 Fibrobacteria bacterium GUT77
ATTTTTCGCCTGAAACGAGCGTCACCCCGTTCTTAGATACGCTCGCGGCGCTACAATCAAAAACAGGCGGGCGCGTGAGTTTTGAGTATTTTTTGTTCGGCGATTCAACCCGTACCCGTCAATCAAACGCGTCCGAATCTATACGGTTTAACGATACCAAAAGCTTTTTTCCGTCAGGGATTCAACATAACTCAACCACCGGGCCTCGACTCCGCTCGACTACCGAACCTCGACTCCGCTCGGTTACCGAACCTCGACTCCGCTCGGTTACCGAACCTCGACTCCGCTCGGTTACCGGAGGGGACGATATGATACTGATAACCGACGGTCACTGGACGAGACCGCGTAGGAGCGACGAGGTATTCCCCCGCCGCTCCATCCGTTATCTCACTCTGCCGGAGGCCAAACCGAACCCGTTTGCGACCGTGTCGAGCGACGCGCCGGAAACGGCGCCTACCGATTCGTCGTTTAACGTACGAATCAACGCCAACGGGTATATCAGAGAAAAGGGAACGTTATCAATATCGCTCAAAGAGAACGGAAAGACGATAAAATCAAGCGCTATCGACGTTGACATGGGATATTTTACGCAGACAATAAACTTTAAGACAAGCAATTCGCGTCCGGGAAGAAGACTCTACACGGTAGAAGCGAATATAGGCGACGACGTACCGCATTCCGTGTCAAGCTTCGTACACCAAACCGTCCCGCGTTTCTTCACCTACGCGACATACGCGGCAAAACCGACGTTGGACAGGCGCTACGTAACGCAGGCGTTGCAATCAAGCGATATCTTCAGAGAAAAATTGTCGTCACCCGATATGCTTTTTCTATTTGACTGGGACAGCGCCGCCGCAAAATTACAACGGAGCCTGCCGCGCCACGCCGTAGCCGTGTTCTCCGGCGCCGCGCCGTGCAGTTCAAGCCGCATCTCCGAACCGCCCGTCGTCGTCAAGTCCGTTGATCAAAATATGCCGATAAACTCGCGCTTGGACCTACGCTCAATGCCGCCGCCGCAGGAAATCATAGTTTGCAAACAACCGCCGGTAAACGCGATGAAACGGATGCTTACGGCGTCCGTCAATAACAACGAAAACAAACCGGCCGACATACCGATACTCTTCAGCGGACGCTTCATGGGAACGCCGTCGCTGTTCTGTACGGTAAAAGGAATATGGCGGTGGGACTTTTGGCCGATGGCCTCCGACAGAACG
>LIUJ01000117.1:1335-3931 GCA_001462255.1 Fibrobacteria bacterium GUT77
GCCGATGGCCTCCGACAGAACGGAAAACGAACTTTTCGGTTTTTCAAACGCGCTACTCTCAATAGCAAAAGAATTATTGCTTGACAATATCTCCGACCAACTGATACTCTATCCGGCAAACGCGTTAACCGAAACTGATTCGGCAAAGTTCTTTATGTCGCTACCCGCCGCGGTTCCGATATTCGAACCTGTCAACCTATCGCTAAAAATAAAAAACGACGGAATAACCGTTGACACGGCCGTAACCTACCGCCCAACCGGCCTAAACAAACAACCTTTATCTCTCACTACCCTGCCGCCCGGACGGTACGCCATATCCGCGACGCTGGCCGCCCCCGGCGTCAAAGCGGCCTTCAGCGACAGTTTTACCGTAAACGTAGACATGAGCGAACTCTCCGTGTCGTCGCAAAACACGCAATACCTGCAAGAGTTTGCCCAACCGCTCGACATGACCGACAGCGTTACGATAAGCGCCGTCTTCGACTCGTGGGAACGGAGAAGCGCTGAGAAAAACACCGTTATCGAAACGGCGCGAATCAATCGATCATGGCTATTGCTCGGTATTATTTTATCCCTACTGGCGGCGGAACTGATTTTGCGGAGAGCGCGGGGAGTGGACTGACCCGATGTAGTTGAACTTAAAAAACAAAGCGCCGAAGAATATTCTCAACAACCGCGCTCGCAACCCACCCGGCGTTTTCAAAAACTTATTCAATACTTTAAACGCGGCGATAGGATGCAACAGTAGAAAAACGGACGATTTTATTATAATCCACAAAATCATCTTCCTATTGAACCCTTTCACCCACCTCTCCAAATCTTCCGTATTAAAGTCTTTTGTTTCTATCATACGCCTATCGAACACTTCACCGCGCAACCCCTTACCGATCTGCGGGCGGCGCGGCGAGGTGAGATAGCCGTTTTCTTCGCAAATATCGTATAGTCGCGTCCCCGCAAGCGGCCTCGCCAAACCTAAATGCGGAACCACGTCGTAGCGGGCTAAAAGTTTGAGCGCGTAACCGAATGTGTCGCGGATCTCTTTTTGAGTCTCACCCGGAAACCCCACCACATAGAACGCGTGCACGTCGAGCCTGCGCCTATACGCTATCCGCGCGATTTTCTCCACCGCGCCGAGGTCGAGTTTCTTGTTCACTACCTCATCAAGCACCCGCTGATTGCCGGACTCCACGCCGAATATCAGGTACGTACATCCCGAAGCCTTCGCCTTAGCGATGATTTTCGCGTTTATGCGGTCGGCGCGTATTCCGTTGGGGGTATCCCATGTTATGCCCCAATTTTTCGCTATAAGCGCGTCCAAAAACTCCTCAAAGCGCGCCGGATCCATTCCTAAATTATCATCCTCTATGTGAAAATGCCGCACGCCGTACTTCACGGTCAAGAGCTCAATATGCCGTATGACATAATCGACGGAATGGTACCGCCACTTGCGCCCCATGTGCAAATGGTTGCCGCAGAATACGCAGTTGTAGGGGCATCCGCGAGATGTAATAATTGATACCTCGCGATGGGCTTCAGGATACTCAAAAGAAAATCGGGACGGAAACCCGGCTTTGACAAACGCGAATGTCTTTTCCATATCGGTCAAATGGTATGCCGGAAGCGGCAAAGAATCCAAATCGCTTATGAACGGGGCAAGGGAGTTTGTCCTGACTTTTCCGTCTTGAAGATAAACCAAATTCGGAACGGACGACAGCGGGCTTCCATCCTCAAGCGCCTTTACGAACCCGACAATCGCCGATTCACACTCCGCCCGCATTACGTAGTCCACCGGACTGCCGTCGTACAGAAACGACGCCGGATCGCTCGTCGCGTGCGGCCCGCCTACGACTATCGGAACCTGCGGCAAAGCCGACTTAACGGCAACGGTCGTCTTCATAGCGCACTTGACAAAATCAGAAAACGGGTTGGTGATACCCACAATATCCGGCGCCATATCCCGCACCTTACGCCCGATGGATTCGTATGACGCCCCGATGTGGTAATTTCCGTCGCCGTCGGGTTGCAACCCACGCAAATTCGCGTCAATATCAATAAGCGCGTCATATAGCGCCACATCATGCCCCGCCTCAATGAGCGACGCCCCCAAATAAAGCAGGCTAAGCGGCAAACCGAAACGCGGCCCGGACGGGTACGCGAGGCTACCGCAAAAGATCGGGGGGCGTATCAGGCAAATTTTCATTTTTAAACTCCCATAGCCGTATTATTTTCTTTCATCGCGCCAAATACGACCGCCAACAAATTCCTAAGCGCCATACCCCTATGGCTGATAGCGTTCTTCTCTTCAGAACTTAACTGCGCCATCGTCCTGTCAAACCAGTTTGGGATAAACAGCGGATCGTAGCCGAAACCGTTGTCGCCGCGAGGCTTATCGGCTATACGCCCCTCGCAAACGCCCTCCGCGGAGAGGTACTTGTCTATTCCCATTCTCAAAACCAATACGCATTTGAAGCGAGCGGTGCGCTTTCTTTCGGGAACGCCGCGCAGTTCGTTCAGCAACTTTACGTTATTGCGAGCGGCATTTGCCCCCTCGCCGCTATACCGCGCGCTGAAGACGCCGGGGGCGCCGTTTAACTCG
>LIUJ01000118.1 GCA_001462255.1 Fibrobacteria bacterium GUT77
GCCGCCCATAGCCGCCTGCAGCCGGAAAGTATGCCGCCCTTGTTCCAGAGGGAAAACCATATCCCCCTGATCGTCGCGCAGCGTCGCCAGTTTCCACTTGTTGCTGTAGGTAAAAGGCACGGCCTCAAGTTCCGTGCAAGGCACTTGCCCGTCTATGATCACCGCGCGGTTTGAAACAAAACCGCGGTTGTAATTCTGCCGTCCCTTGACGGTAAAGCGGTACAATCCGTTTTCAGGCGCATTGAATTCCCATTCGATCCACTGTCCGGCGACGCGCCAGCTCTGCCCTCCTATCATATTGAGTTTTATTTTTGCCACGCTGGCCGGATCCGTAGCGCCGGAAGAACGGTCATAAATGGCGTATAACGAAGGATCGGAACGGGAGGCGGCTTTTTCGCCCTGTATCTTATATGAAAAACCTGAATTCGCATTGCGATATTTAACTTTATCAATCTCTTCCGCGTACTGCCGGTAGTTTTTAGCTTGAACGGGGGCTTTAAGGCAGAGCGCGCGGATTGCCGCGGGTTCATTAATTCCCTCAATACGGATAGTATTATCACCCGCGCCCAAATAAAATTCGTAAGACCCGACGTTATAACCCAAAGAATCGCAGAAAAAAGCGCTTTCCCAGCGGGGTTTTTCTGCCTGGGCGGGACGGATCTCGTTACCCTGATTATCTTTGCGCACGGCGTTACCGTCGCCCCAGATCCGCTGGAACATCAGCCGGTCGGCTCCCAGAAACGGGGTTTCACCGTTTATTTTGAAAGAACGTTCAATGGCGATGCCCCGCGAAGGCAGGGGATAATATTCTATATACATATTGTACATGCCGTCTTTTTCAACATGCACTTTATATTCAATATAACTTTGTTCTTCTGTCCGCAGTACCCGCTCCGTGTCGGCAAAATTATCAAGCTGTGAAACGCCGTCTGCGGATGTCCATGAAAAAATATCTATAGGAATGTCAACGGCGGCGGGCTGTATATTCGCATAACGCTCTCGATAGCGGGTATAAGTGTTGGTTCTGCCGACAGAAGCCCCGCTTAAATCCGCCCCTTTGTATTTTTCGGAAAAATCCTTTGGCCCGGCTCCGCTAACCGCAAAATATACGATAACGAGCAAGACAAGCGCCCCTACGGTAATGGTTTGCGCTTTATGATACATGAGTTTTTTTATTATTTCCATGACAGTGCCCATACTCATGCTTCCTTAAACAATATTATTTTCTTACCGCTTCGATCATCGCCTTAATGCAGGCTTCGCTTTCCGGCGAATTCGGCTGACCGTTACTGCGCGTAAAAAGGCCGAATTTTTCTCCGTTGCCGCTTGTCGCCCCGTTGTCCCAATAAATGGGAACAAGGCCGTTTTCTTTGGCTTTGCCGAATACCCATGAAAGGTAATCAAGCCGGTTTTGCCGCGCTTTGTCTTCTTTTGCCTTGTCATCCGGATACAACTGACGCACCGCGCCGGCTTCGCCGATGATCACTGGAATCTTGTTGTCAATATACTTGGTCTTAAAGGGGGCAAAATCATTGGCCACCTTGTTTTTATCCGCGTCTGACCCCCATTCCCAGCGCGTAGCCGCTATTCCGAATTCATGAGGATCGTAATAGTGAAAGGTTACAATTTGTTTATTTGGAGCGCTGTCCTGCGGCAGCCAGAAATATGGGGCAAGCGTATGTTTAGGAACGGTACAGTAGCCCGGAATCGACACGTAACGGACCGCGTTATTGGCGCCGGTTGCCCGCACTACGTTCATAAAGTACTGGTTCCATTCATTCAAAATCTCGTACTGCGAACTTTGCGCGGTGTCACTGCCCCAGCCCCAGTTGCCGTCATGAATCTCGTTGAGCGATTCAAATATAAGCCAGTCGCCGTGATTTTTAAAATAGGTCGCTATCTGTTTCCACACCCGGACATATTTATGCGTGATTTCGTTATAGCCTTCCTTGCTCGCTTTGGCCTTGATAATCGAAAGCCAGCCGTTGTCCTTGCCGCCGCCAACGGTCGAGCCGTCGTGGTGTATGTTGATAATCGCCTTGAGACCAGCCTTATGCGCCATTTCCGCCACTTCCGCGACACGCGCCAAATATGTTTCATTAATATGGTGATCCGGCGCGGGGCCTATGTACCCCATCCATGTAATGGGGATGCGGACTATATCGAAACCGGCTTTTTTTACTCCGTTAAACAATTCCTGATTTATTTTAGGGTTGCCCCAGCCCGTTTCGCTTGCCCGCCCGCTGATGTACGCGTCCAAGCTGTTCCCTATATTTATACCGACCAGAATTTTTTCATCCCGGAAAAAATCAAAGGCTGTTTTACCGGACATAGGCTCCGGCGGATAATTGTTTTCCGTATCGGGAATTTTGGGGACATACGAAAGATTAACGTTAACGCCCCCCTCCTGCCGAGGGACAGGCGTTGAAGGACAGGACACCGCCAATAAAACCGGCAGTAACAGATATGCTATGTAATTCTTCATTATTTGCGGCCTTCCGTAATTTGAGGGACTGGGGACCGGGGGTCGGGGGTCGGGTCATTGTTAGAAAGCTAAGCTAGATAATAATAAGCTAAACTTACTAACCAAGACCCTGAACCCCGATCCCTGAACCCCGACTCCCTACTTATCAGTCCTTGGTAAACACAAATTCGGTGAACTTAAATGTTACCGCTTTTTGCTTGCCGGAACCCTTGCTGCCTTGTTTGCCTTCGCCCTTTGTCTGGAAACTCAGCACGTTAGCAGCCTGGGATGCCGCGGTCGCTCCAGTTGTTGCGGTTAATTTTATCGTCGCCGAAACTGCTTCGCCGGCCTTCGATTTTGGAAGTTCCTGTAGAGGTTCATCGACAAGCCATTTCCAGTAATTTGCAGCCGGCGTGGTATCAACCAGGCCTACCTGAACAACATCTTCCAAATCTCTGCTTGCGGTATAGGTTATTTTTAATGTGAAGGTATCACCCTTGGCAATTTTATAGCCGTTAAACAGGCGTTTATCGGTTATATTGCCCTGATACCCGTCTCCGTACTCGAAGTTGTCAACCAGTACGAGATCCAAAGCTCCCAGATCGCCGCCAACCGCAACCGGCGCGGCTCCCGCGGCTGCTTTAGCCGCGTTAGCATTGGCTTTTTCTTCCGCGGAAGTCAACTTTGGGACCCCTGATGTATAATTTTTGAGATCAAAAAATTTCACTGCGAAGGGGCCCGGAGAGCCGCTGTGTTGGGTTTGGAATTCAATTCCTTCGATCAGTTCAGTATTAACAATTGACCCTACCGGTTTGGCCCACGGAGGCTGCATAAAGAATTCAAGAGGCACTGCGACCGTTATAGCCTGGCCTTTTATGGTGTCAAAAACAAATTGAAAATACCCTCCGTCCTTTATATCCGACGTGAGGAACTTTACGGAATATTTGTCGCCGTCGCCTATAACCTTAAAAGTGATGCCTTTGGTAGTTTTAAGAGCTTCAAGCGTCGCCGGATCGGGAATGGCTTTCATATAAACATCGCCGTACTCCCACTTGTTTGTAATGTTGCCGGAAAAAGCGTAGACGGGGGTTTTCCCCTGCTTTTCTTCTGTCAAGGTAATGGTGGATCCGCCGCCATTATTCGAATCGTCATCGCCCTTCCATTCCCAAGTACCGAAATCCCCGCCACCGCCACCAGTAGTGCCGCAGGAGAAAACCAACGCCAGAAGCGCCACACAGGAAACCAAAGCAACAATTTTT
>LIUJ01000119.1 GCA_001462255.1 Fibrobacteria bacterium GUT77
CATGGCCGAACAGATCGACAAAGAACTCATTTTGGAAATTAAAGAAGACGACCCGGATTGCACCGTCGTCGCCTACATCAACACCACCGCGGAACTCAAAACCGTCTGCGACGTCTGCGTAACCTCCTCATCGGCGGTCAAAATAGTCAAAAAACTCCCCAACAAAAACATACTCTTCATACCCGACTCAAACCTCGGCAACTACGTGGCCAAGCAGGTGCCCGAAAAAAACATAAAACTGCTCAAAGGCGGTTGCCCCATCCACATAGCCGTAAGCGCCCGTGACGTGGAAAACGCGAGGATAGCGTTCCCCGACGCGCTACTGTTGGTACACCCGGAATGCACCCCCGACGTAGCGGCGTTAGCCGACTTTGTAGGATCAACGTCGGCGATAATGGAGTACGCCGAAAAATCGGATCACACCGAGTTCATAATCGGCACGGAAATAAGCATAGTAGAGAATTTGCAGTATAAATGCCTTGGACAAAACAAACGCTTCTACCCGCTGTCAAAAAGGCTGATTTGCCCCAACATGAAAATCACCACGCTAATTGACGCGCTAAGCTGTCTGCGTGGCGACGGTGGAGAAGAAATAGTTCTTGACGACGAAACAATAACCGCGGCGCGCGGGTGCATCAATAAGATGATTGAGCTTGGCGGATGAACCCTAAGCGAAAAGAACGGTCGTGTTGCGCCACGCGCCACGCCGTTTAAAAACCTGACCTAAAGTTTTAACCTGCTTATATCCGCGTTATATCTTAAATAGGAGGTTTTTATGAATGTCCGTATCAAAAGATTTTTGAGAGGGTTGTTAGCGGCGTTTTCTATCGCCGGAGGGGCGTTGTTGTTCGGGTGCGGGGACGATAATGGGGCCGGAAGCAATAGCGGAGGTGTTCCTGCGGACGGTTTTGGGCCTTCTATTACGTATGGCGGTAAAACATACGCTACAGTTGTGATAGGCGGAAAGACTTGGATGGCAGAAAATTTGAATTATGAGACGTCAAGCGGATCATGGTGTTATGAGGATAGTCCGGATAGTTGCGACAAGTACGGGCGGTTGTACGATTGGGCTACGGCAATGGGTTTAAATTCATCATACAACAATGAAAAGTGGGGGGGTAGCGATGTTAAACATAAAGGGATATGCCCGGACGGATGGCATTTATCGTCTTTGGCGGAATGGGATCATTTGGCGAAGTCGGTCGGCGGTGAAAAAGCTGTAGGTTATTCTGCGGTTACTCCGAATGATGTCTATTGGAAGTATGTGGGTAAGAAGCTAAAATCAACAGATGGTTGGGACGGTATTTTGGGTAGGGATGATGGTTCCGGTAACGGAACCGATGATTACGGATTTGCGGCGTTGGGGGGAGGACAGTATGACAACAAATATGGCTATTCTCTCAGTGGTAATTTCGGTACTTGGTGGACGACCACCGAATCTAAAGACCAACGTGACGCTGGTCGAGCGGCTTATACTACAATATTGAGTTGTTGCGATGAGGAATTGCTTCAATATCCGCCGCTCAAAACAATCGGATTTTCAGTTCGTTGTGTAAAGAACTGACGATTGATTTTGGAATTTTTGCGTTGTGTGGGGGGATTAGGGGGGATATTTTACGAGGCTGTGGCGTTAAATAAGTAAATCAGAAATCTATAAATATTATAAAAAAATTATTGACATACTCCGCGCCATGTATTATTTTATAATATCGGTTTCGGTAGCGCGATACTTTTTGGGGTAGTAGCTCAGTTGGGAGAGCATCAGGCTGGCAGTCTGAGGGTCAGGGGTTCGAACCCCCTCTACTCCATTTTCACATTACCGCGACACGGCCTCGTAAACCATGCGTAACCCCTTGATTTTTAACAGATTAGTGTTATAGCGTTAACGCCGAGTTTCGTCCGGCGAATTAACGGGGTTGGGTTAACCCCGTCACGCCGCTTTAAGCGCCCCGCCCGCCTCCTCAAACTTCACCGACACTATGGTGGACACTCCGGACTCCTGCTGCGTCACGCCGTAGAGGAGGTCGGCCGCCTCCATCGTCTTCTTGTTGTGGGTTATCACTATGAACTGCGTCTTCTCGGCGAACTTTCCGAGCACCTTGACGAAACGGGCGACGTTGGCCTCGTCAAGCGGCGCGTCCAACTCGTCTAAGATACAGTACGCCGACGGCTTGACCAAATAGAGCGCGAAGAGCAACGATATGGCCGTGAGCGCCCGCTCGCCGCCGGAAAGCAACTGCACGCCGCGCATCTTCTTACCGGCGGGACGCGCGTTTATGTGGATGTCGGCCTCCAACGGGTCCACCCCCTCCTCAAGCGATATGCTCGCCTCACCGCCCTCAAAGAGCGTCGTGAACATCTCCGTGAAATTCCTCTGCACCTGCTCAAACGTGGCGATAAACTGCGCCCTCGCCTCCTTGTCCAACTTCGATATCGCCCTCTCTAATTCGTCAACCGCGCCCTGCAAATCGTCGCGTTGCGCCGTGAGAACCTTTAGACGCTCGCTCTCCGTTTCAAAATCGTCCAACGCGGCCATGTTCACCTGGCCTACGTGCTTTAGCCGCTCCCTATACATGGCAATGTCGCGCAACACCGCCTCGTCGTCCTCCTCTATAGACTCAAGCCCCGACCGATCCAAACCCTCCAAGTCGAGTTCGTAAGACTCCCACATCCTCTCGCGGAGGCGGCGGCGCTCCTGCTCGTCGCGCTCCTGCTTCAACTCGCCGTCGTGGATAGACTCGCCGACCGAGGCCAGCTCGCCGCTTACGGACTTCATCTCATTGCGCAAATCGTTGATCTCCGCCAAGCGGCCGTTGTGATCTTCGCGGATAACGTCCCGCGCCGCCTCAAGACCGGCGCGCCTCTCCCGCGCCGCCTCAAGCTCGGCGGCCATCCGCGACACGCCCTCCTCCAAACCGGATATCTCCGACAAACACTTTTCGCGCTCCTCAATCTTCAAAAGTTTACGTTGACCGAACTGCTCGATATTTTCCGCCAACCTCTCTATGTCGCGCTTGTCGTTGCCTATCCTGTTCGTTAAGCCGTGCACCTCAAGCTCCACATTCTTTAGGTGGTCGGCAAGCGCCGCGCGTTCCTCCTCCATAACGCGAACGCCGTCGCGGGCGGTCGAAAGTTGCCCGGCAAGCTCCGCGCGCCGCGTCTCCATAACCTCAACCTCCGCCTCCATCCCGGCAATCGACTCCGTGAGTTCCGCGATTTTCGCCGCGAGCGCCTCAATCTCCGGCGCTATAGCCTGCGTGCGCACGGCTATCCCCTGCATCTCGTTCTCGTAGTGGCGAATCGTCGTCTGTTGTTCCTGTTGCAGGCGCTGACCGCCGTTTAGCTTCTCGTTTACGTCTATCAGCTCCGCCTTTGCCCCGTCGCGGGCGATTACGCAAATGTCCTTCTCGGTGAGTATCGCCGCCAAATCCGTTTCCGCGCCGCCTATCTCCGCCGAAAGCCTCTCTATCTGTTGCTTGCGTTGGAGAATACCCGCCGACTCCTTCTTAGACTCCCCGGCGGCCACGCTACCGTCGCCGTAGCATATCACCCCGTCGACGAGGGAGGCGGCGGCGCACTCCGCGCCCATCTTCTGCACCGCGCCTACGGCTGAGGCATAGTCGGCGGCAATGGCGAACCGGCCAAACAAACGGTCGGCAAGAACGGCGTAGTCGGCGTGAGTGACCTTTATCAGCGACCTCACGTCCCGTAGCCCGGCAAACGCCCTGCTCGCGTGGAGGTTCGCGGCCTGCCGGTGCAAACGCTCAAGCGACACCACCCGCGCCGCCCCGGCCCTCTCGCGACGCAAAAACTCCACAGCCGCCTCCATCTCGGCGTCGGTGCCAAAGACGACGGTCTGCACCACGCCGCCGGCAAGCTTTTCCACAAGCGGCAACAAAGCGTCGTCGGAGACGCTTATCAAGTCGGCGACGATTCCACGCAACCCCGGCAAACGCGCCGTCAATAACGCCTTTACCCCTAACTCGTAACCCTCAAACGCCGCGTCGAGCCCCTCTAAAAACTTGAGTTGCGACTTGTTTGACGATATTTGCGCCTCCAAACGCTTTTCCTTCTCCACCAACCCGCCGTAGCGCTCCTCTTCCGCCTCTATGCGTCCTACAAGCGTCGCGCGGGCGTCCATTAGGCCGCTGTTCGCGGAGTTGACCTCTTCCAACTGCCTACGGCACGCGTCCGCCGCGTCCTCGTACTCCTCATAGCGGGATTCGAGGCTTGCTATCTCACGCTCGTTGCGGCTCTTGCCGTCGAGGGCGGCGTTTAGCGCCCCGTTTGCTACGCTCTGCCGGTTTTTCGCCTCCCCGAGGCTGTTTATCAATTCTATCTGACTATGCCCGATTTCGTCCGCCTCGCGCCGCTTGGCGCTTAAACGGGCATCGAACGCGGAGAGTTCCGCGCCGGCGCCCGCCGCCCGCTCCGAACTCTCGCGCAAGAGCGACTCGCGCTCCACCACGCTCTTCTCAATCTGCGTCTTCAGCAAAGAGGCCTCTTCCGTCTCCCGGTCGAGTTGGGCGGCCTCCCCGTCGAGCCGCGCGGCGGCGGCTTTCAGGTTGCCCGCCCGCTCCGCCGCCACCGACAGGTCGCGGTCTATCGCGGCGATCCCCTCCCCGGCCTCCGCGACCCCGCGCGAGGCGGCGACGAGTTCGTTCTCCTTCTCAAGCGCGTCGAGTTGCATCTTCTCCACGCGCGACTCCGCCGACGCGACGGACGCCTTTAGCAACTCCCGACGCGACCGCGCCCCCTCAAGCGCCGCGCCGCGCTCCAAAATCGCCGCCGTCAACGCCTCGTAGCGCCTACACTCAAAAGCGGTCTCAACCGCTTTCAACGCGTCGTAATACTCCTTGTAACGCTTGGCCTTCTCCACGTGGCGCGCCAGCATCCGCACTTGGCGGTCGGTCTCCTCCACGCGGTCGTTTATCCGCAAAAGGTCTTGGCGCGTCTTGTCGAGCTTGGCGCGGCTCTCGCGGCGCGCGTGCTTGTACTTACCTACGCCGGCCGCCTCCTCAAACAAAAGCCGACGCTCCTCCGCCTTGTCGGAGAGTATCCGCTCTATCATCTTGTTTTCTATAGTAGTATAGGCGCTGCTCCCCACCCCGGTATCAAGGAATATGTTTTGGATGTCCCGCAGGCGGCAGGGTACCTTGTTTAGCCGGTACTCGCTCTCCCCGCTACGGTAGATCCGCCGCGTTATGGCCACCTCCGAGTATTCAACCGGCAAAATCCCCTTGTTGTTCTCAATGAGGAGCGTAACCTCCGCCATATTGAGCGGGGAACGCTTCTGCGTACCGGAGAAAATCACCTCCTGCATATTGGCGCTACGCAATATGGAGGCCTTTTGCTCCCCAAAAACCCAGCGGATGGCGTCCACGACGTTGCTCTTGCCGCACCCGTTGGGCCCGATGACGGCGGTCATGCCCGAACCGAAGTCCAATTCAGTCTTGTCGGCGAACGATTTGAAGCCGAAGATGGAAAGTTTCTTTAGAATCATTTTTTATCCCCTTTTTGTCCGAAAATACAACGTATAGGCTAACGTATCTTATAAAATACTATATGTTGGGGCACAGGTCAAGATAAAAATGAATTTTTTATTGCCGACCCACTTACGCTCCCGTCGTCGTATTCAAAGGCGTCTTTGTCTATAAACGATATAAATTTGACATTTCAACCGCCATGATGTATATTTAGTAAAATATTCGACTGAATTATTTGCGGTCTCCGGTTACGCTCAAAATCCCAAAAGAAAGAAGCAGCGACGCCATGCCCATACGTTCGATGACCGGTTTCGGCTTAGCCGAGGCCGCTACGCCTTCAGGAACCTACCGCGTGGAGATACGCGCGGTCAACAACCGTTTTCAGGAGCTTCAAATACGGCAACCCAAGTTTATGTTGAACTTGGAGCCCAAGATAAAGAAAGAGATAACCGGCGCGGCCGTGCGCGGTAGCATAAACGTCTTCATAGGTTGCGACAGGGGCGACGTCGGTCAGGTGGCGCTCTCCTGGGACAGAGCGGGCGTCGACGCGTATATGCGGATTTTCAACGAAATAAAGAAGGAATATAAACTCTCAGGCGATGTCGCCATAGCCGATTTGTTGCGTTTCGGCGATTTTATAAAGAGCGAGTCCGAGGTTTACGACGACGAGGCGTTGTGGAAGCACCTGCGTCCGGCGCTTACCGCCGCCTTAAAAGCTTTTCAAGAGTCGCGTGAGACGGAGGGGGCGCAGTTGGTCAAGGAGTTGAAGAAGACGCTCAAAGACATCTCAAAAACCCTAAATCTCATAGAAAAACGCGCCCCGCAACGCGTCAAAGAGTACGCCGCGTCGTTATCCGACCGCGTCGAGAAGATGCTGTCCGGCAATCTCCCAGACCCCCAACGCATAGCCGCGGAAATCGCGATTATGGCGGAGCGCCTCGACATCACGGAGGAGATAGTCCGCCTGAAAGCCCACATAGAAAAATTCAGCGCCGACTTCGACGCCGACGAACCGGTAGGCAAACGCATGGGCTTCCTGCTGCAAGAAATGAACAGAGAAGCCAACACGATAGGCTCAAAAGCCAACGACACTGAGATAGCCCATTGGTCGGTCGGCCTAAAAGAAAACATTGAAAAGATAAGAGAGCAGATACAGAATATCGAATGACAAAAAAATGTCTGAACGGTGGTTTTTATGATTGAAATGATTAATGGGCATCTCTAAAAA
>LIUJ01000120.1:0-4088 GCA_001462255.1 Fibrobacteria bacterium GUT77
GTAAACGCCTTGTAGTCTTTTATGCGCCGTGCGAGCTCGACCATTGATGCCATACCGCGCCGATAACTTTCAATGGGCGGGGCGTCCTCCTTGACGCTGTCTTTGGCGGGTACTGTGGATGGTTCGGTTGCCGGCTCGGAAACTTTTTTTATTTTTTCCTTGCTTTCCGGCACGGGATTTGGTATATTATTATCAGAGATTGCGGCATGAAGCGTTTCGGACGTAAGCTGCGGGGTTTCATGAACCATGTCCAGCACTTGCTGCCCCCTACCATTATTTGAGGCGTCGGAGTTGCGGATTTCGCCACGTTGCAAAACGTGCCGTACCGTCTTGAACAACTCCGACGATTTTTCTTTTGACAAATCGCCCGCTTTGGGCTTAAGAATTTGGGTGTCTGTCGGCGGTGAGGTAGGATTAGACGAATCGTTTATGTCCTTTATCTTGTCGCCGACCGCTCCCATCCTTATCAATTCTAACGAGTAAATCCTTTCTCCGCTTGTTGTTACCCGTTCTGTTATATAGGCAGACTCGTCACCATGTATTGGCGCAACAAATCTATTTATAGCCTTTACGCTTTTGGTATCATCTTTGTCGGGGTGCGTACCAACCTTTATTGAGTTTCTAAAAAGTTCCTCGATGTCCATGACCGCCGCAAGGTGTTGCCTTTCTGTAAATCCGTTGGCTTTAGATTGCCCGATGGCTTTTCCCGATGTTAGTTTGCCAACGGACGACTTAGTAAGTGCCGCCTTTTCACCGCTCCCCGCATTTGTTACGATTAATTCTTTATGCCCATTTTTATTAACGGTGCCACTATTTTCAATTAGGCTATGCAGAACACTTACGGCATCTTCACGGGTTGCCCCTTTCTGATACCGTTGTATTTGTTCTTCGGAGACGTTTTCTTTAGCGTCCTCTACCTTTGATGTTATGGTTTCAATCGGCTCCGCTCCCCACTTGTAAGGAGACGCCTCTCCCTCTCCGCCGTCCCGTACAGCGCCTCCGTTATCCCCGCTTCTATCGCTTCCCTGAACAGTTGCGGGTTCTTCGACGGGTTCAGCCGCCGGCTGTCTGCTTTCGGATATTGTCTGTCTAACATCTTCGCCCTCCAAATTCCCCATAGATTTAAACGCTATGGCATTATCCGCTTTTGGTTGGGCAACTTGTCCACCCGCCCCTTCCTCGTCAATCCTTGTCCCGTTTCCCTGCGTTTCCCGCGGCTTTGCCGGCGGCGCTTCGGGTAACGGCTTCGGAGATATGTACGATTCTTCATACTCCGCGTTGTAATTCGGCTTGAATCTCTCCGCGAGGGTTTCCTGTTTTAACGCCTCGGCGTCCGCTCCTTGCTCCAACGCGCGTCTATCCTCCAAACCCTCCCGGCCCATTCTCTCCATAAAAAGTTCGTAGGCGGGCGGCTTTCCTTTGTTTTGCCGCTTCGTGTTGCGCATCCAACTCTTGAGCTTGTGCGCAACGTCGCGAATCTCGTTGCGTTGCATTCCCTGCTGAAACAAAAACGCCCGTCCGCTCACCGCGTCCTTCACGCCAAATACCGCCGACGGCACGAGCGAAACCATCTCCGTCAACACCGCCTCCCGGTCCCATTTCCTATCTTGCGCCGCCGCGAACGCCACGTCTACTATCAAATCCGTACCAACCTGCGAAAAAACCTGCGCTACCCCCGGCGGACAAAGTATCTCCGGCACCACACCGGCCGCCGCGCTGATCATCGCTTGCGGCGACCCCTCCAATACGTTTTTCACATCTTTCCGCCCGATGTTTTGGCCGAGATTAAGGCCGCCCGATACGAGCGCCCTTTGTATTACAGACTGACCGACCGAACTCCCGGCAACTTTCACCGTTCCCTCTATCGCCCCACCGGCCATACGCCCGACCATCGACGTCGTGGGTATCGCTTTAGCCGCCTTCTCCAATCCGCCCAACGCCGCGCCGACGCCTTTTCCTATTGCCGCTCCGCCAACGAACGCTTGCGCCACATTGCCGCCCATCGCGCCTACCGTATTGGCAATGGGGTGTTCCTGCGTAAGCGTCCGCTCCGTGTTGCTCTCCGGTACAAACCACCTGCTACCCGGCAATGACCGCGCGGCACCTACCCCCGCCGCCGTAATAGCGCGTCCAAGTCTCGCATTCTCGTTGATATCCGTATTAAGTGCCATGTCGAGCGCGTTCCGGCTTTCGGGTGATAGGCTTTGCAAAAACGCCCTCTTTTCGTTGTCGCCGTTTATCCGCATAAAATCCTGCGCCATGCGTTGCCCGATGTCAAGAACACGCTCGTATTCTTCGGGCGGTAAGGCGTTGGCATAACGCTTGTATTCAGGGGTAGCGTTCTGTAGGCCCCGTTGAAACGCCACGTCGAAATTTGCGTGCGGACTGCGCGGTTTGGGCTCCGGGAGCGGGCGCACCGGTGGGAGGCTGGCCACATCAACCTCCCACGGAGTAGGCGCTTCCGGTTCGGGCGGTTCGGATGGGTAAAATATTTTATCGGGGTCGGCCTCGCCGCCTTGCGCAAGCGTGTCGGAGATTACACGCGTGACGTCGGACGCGGTTGTACCCATAGTCGGGCGGTCAAGCGGTTGCGATTGGGGAGACGGCGTCGCCCCAAAGTCGGCAAGGAATTTATCAAGGTTTGAACCCCGAGACAACGATGATGATTCGGCATGAGACACGGTTGGCGTCGCCCCATAGTCGGCAAGGAATTTATCAAGGTTACTCACTTTGTCGCTCCTTACGCTTTTTGCGTATATAGGCTTTTTGCGTGTCGTCAAATCCGTATTGCGACATTGTAACCTCTACCATTCTATCGTCCATTGTTTGGAATACATTGACAGTGGCATCCAATTTTGTTTGGTCGTAATTCGGCTGTTCCGGTTGCGCTTGTGCCTGCTTAGGACTCTGTACACGATTTTTCATTGTGTCGCTAAAATCTTTTACGGTCTCTTTAGTCTTCAATAGATTCTTCTTGGCACCAGAAGATACCGGTTCATAAGCTTCGAGCGCGTCCCGAACACGACGTACCATTGTGTCGCTAAAACCTTTTGTGGCCTTTTCAAATTTCTTGTCTGACGGTTTAATGATTCCCCACCCTTTAAGGCGCTTTATAGCTTTAGCTACCTGTGCCTCTTCGGTCTCTTTCTTGGTAGCCGCGCCTTTTCTTGACGCCTCGTCATGGCCGGCCTGTACCCTGTCGACATGGCCTTCCAACTGCGGATATTGTTTTACTATCTCGTCTACTGATTTACCGTTTTCGTAAGCTTGGCCCCCCCACTTTTCCGCAATCTCGCCTAATTGACCGTTGACGTCTATTGTCCCGCGCCCTAAATTGGTAACGACTGGGGCCATTGTAAGCAATACCCCCTCGTGATTTTCGACGTTGTTTCTCGCTTTGGCGATAGCGGCCTCCGCCTCCGATGTGAGCGGCTCGTTGCTGTTGGCGTATTGTCGTTCCAAGTCCGCCAAATTTTTGCGCGCGTTTGTAAGGTTGGTTACCGCCGTACCCCACGCTTTACTCGCGTTGAGCATATCGTCTTTCTGTTGACCTTCTCCGTATACGACTGTCCGGGGGCCGTGGTCGGGCGGATATCGATGTTCCCCCGTATAGTTGTCGGGGTTAGCGACAAGGTCGGCAACACTAACGTCATTTATGCGCCGCCCCTTTTTGTCCTTTAGTATATGCCCCTTAATGTACGCTTCTACAAGTCCCTCCGCCTTTTTGATATGTTCATCCCTATTATACTTCGTTGTTGCCGCCGCCTCTTTGTTCCGGTTTTCTGTCGCCGCCGCCTCCACATCCCACGCGTTCTTCTGCGTCGCGGCGGCGTTCTTGTAGCCCTCCTGCGTATCTTGGTTCATCGCGGCGGCTCTTGCTTTGGCTCTTTCGTCCTGCCGTTGTATCCACCTCTCGTAGTTGCCGTCGCCGCCGTATATTCGCGCCGCTCCCTCCGTAGCGAGGTCGGCCGGAGACGTCTGCCCGTAAACGGCGTCATGGTTGCCCGCATACGACGACGTCGCCGCGACCGGTGACGATGCAATCGGCGACGCCGCCTGTTGCGGGGTAACTTGCGGCGGGGTTGGCC
>LIUJ01000120.1:4219-8342 GCA_001462255.1 Fibrobacteria bacterium GUT77
TGCGGCGGGGTTGGCGTCGGTTGTACCGATTCTTGCGGAGCCGGTTGCGGCGCTTGTATCGCCATCGGCGAGGCCGCTTGCGCCGGTACCGACGATACATTCGGTGGCGCTATAGGTGTACCCCCGCCGTTACGATAACTGTCCCTTATTCGCGCCGCTTCCCCCTCTCTCATTTCACGGTTATATTGCTCGGCTTCTGTCTCCGGCGGGAAGAAGTGCATTGGCGTCCGTTGTGTCCATTCATACGCGTTCCGCGCCTCTACATTTCCGTTCATCCAGTCCGCGTCCGCCGCTTGCGCCCGCGCGTTGACAATACCTTCCGGCATTTGAGCGTATTGATTGTCGATGGCGTTTTTGTTACGAGCGTATGTCTGCGCGCGACCGATAATTTCGCTTTGTATTTCTTGATTCCACGGAAACTTTTCGGCAATAGTATTCCCGCCTTCGCCGTTTGATACTCGCCCCGGTAGCTTAGGCGTCTGCCCCAACACGCTACTCATCTCCGCTTCAGGGACTACCTCCATGGGACGCTTCGCTCCCACTTCAGGTACCGACGCAACATTCTCGCGCAACGTTGTTTTCCCGTCCGCGCCTTGCTTCAACTCACCGCCCTGCTGTCCGCCCTGCCCTCCTAATTGCTCTTGCAGTACCGCGCCCGCGTTTGACGTTACCATCTGTCGACCGCCTGGAGTATTCACCATTTCGACGAGTAGCGGTTTAACCACGCTTTCGTAATATGATTGCGGCGTATCTCCGCGCTTCGGCGGCGGGACATCCGTTCCCAAAACGCGCTTTGCGTTCTCTTGCATGTGGAGCGCGTTCTTCCAGTTCGATTGATCCTTGACTACCGACTGCCCGAAGTTGTATCCTTGCACCGCCCCGGCCAAACCCTGCGATATGCCCTGCCCGATTGAGGCAAGGCCGTCGCCGGGACGGGTAATATATTGTGCGGGATTGTAACCCCCGAATGAAGCGTTCATAATTAAGCCGCCTTTTTAGAATAGAGGTTCCTTAAACGGTCTTGTAACCCCGTATGCGTTTGCAACAAGTCCTTCAACTGAACCATCCGATTATTAAGTTCTTCCTGTTTACCCTGCTTCTCTTGTTGCGCCATGGCGGCCCTGTCCATAGTCTGCCCCCAATCAAACTGCCGATTCGCCATTTCGCGGGCCTCCGCCTGTTGTTGCGCCGTAGCCGCAACATTCTGTTGGTTTCCAACAGCCCCCGTTATTCCCTGCGTGAGGGAACCCAAACCCATAATAGCCATCGAGGCTATCGTAATCGGATCCATAACGCCTCCCTTGTTTATGATTTTTGTGCCGTAACCGTCATGTTATACATCATACTTTTTATCCTCTGTCCACACCGTTTCAGTCTCACCGGTTTTCGGATTGACTAAAGTATAGACCGTCCGTCCTGCCCATGATTTGCCAAACGTTCTGTTTTGTTTTATATCGTTGTTTATTGATTTGGATGAAACATACCAAACTTCATTACCGTATTTTATCGGCGTTCCTTTGCTATAAGCCGTTTCAAACGCGGGTATTGTTTCCGTGCCCGAATCGCCGAGAGAATCGCTCATCGTAGGGTTTGATTGCGATAAGCTAACCGGTGAAAGTTCGTTCAACAACGTTTGGTACGTTTTCCCGTCCGGATCATTTCGCGGGCTGTAAGAGCTGAACGCTACCTCTCCGGTCTTATACTTGTCAACGACCAAACCCTCATCCGATTTCACCGTCATCTTGCCGTTTTCGTCAAACTCTATTCCCAACTGTGGGAATAAAGTACCGTCCGCAACCGCACCGATAAACTGCGCCTTGTCTACGCCTTCCGGCAGAAATCCCTTTACGCTGTTATAAAACTGCTCCGCCGGGTCGGCGGCACGGCGGGCGTTACTTATCATCTGCGCCGGATTAAAACTCGACCCGCCTCCGTTGGCAACCTGCATCCACTTTGCCGCCTCCGGATGTGTCGCGAGCCAATCGTTAAGGATGGCGTCCTGCCTCTCGGTATTGCCTCCGGCGGCGTCAAGCGCGTCCATGAGCTCGGCGTCGTTCAGCACCATTCCCGTCCAGTTTGATTGCGCGTTATCAAGATAGGTTTGTTCGTTCGTCATCTTTCCGGCTTCAAACGCGTTGACCGAATTCGCGCCCTGCAACATTGATTGTTGCCGCGCCTGCTCCAAACCTATGGCGTTGTCAAAGCGATTGCGCATAAGGTCTACCTCAACGCCGTAACCGGCACCCGCGCCGAGCGGTGTGCCGCTAAGCCCGGCCTGATTGATTCCCGCCGCCGCGGCCGCCCGACGTTGTGCCTCCGCCCGCGCCTGCCCCTCTTGAAGTCCGGCGGCGGTCGAGGCGTAAGATTTGCCGGAAACCTGATTGGCAAGCACGTTCTCCGCAGAAACGGCAAGCGGCGACGTCATCGGAATCGATTCTTTCATATTGTACGGTGTCGAAGATACAGCGGGGGCTACCCACGTCGGCGTGGTCGCCGTCGGCGTGGTCGCCGTCGGCGTCGGGTTTCCGTTTGGAATAGTTACTTTCGGCACTGACGTCGATTCCGTTGTAGGCGTCGTCATCGGTGTCGCTTTTTTATTGTTGCTCAAATTGGTTGAGAACGGAGCTATTGCCATTTCTATCTCCTCGTGTTTACATGACGGCGGCCATCAAGCAATGGCCGCCCCAATCCGCTATGCCCTATATTGTACGCCAAGTATCTCAAGCGCGTGCAACGCCTTGAAATTGTCGCGCCGCGCCTGACAGTCCTCCGGGTGTTCCCGTAACCACTTTATCGAATCCGACAATTCCCGTTCCCAATAATCTTTCAGGAACTTAACATCATCAGGCATAATCATAGCCTCGCCCCTTTCGGTTTGTTTCAATCCACACCCCTCTACTGGTGTGACGATAATGTGTTTTTTAACTGCGCAACATCCTCCGCCCCAATCGCAATTCCAAAGAACTTTATCTTGCCGTTCGTCTGTATGACGTGGTCAATCCCGGCAAAGAGCGCGTCCACGTTCACGTTCTCCCCGCTCTCGTCCACTATGCCCAACGTCTGCGCAAGCGGAATGTAGCCGCTTAGAAGATTCCGCGTTCCGTTTTGGATACCGTGCTTCACAACACCAAGGGCAAACATCAGCTTCAAGTAGTCGGGGTTGAAACACCTTTCAGGCAAAGGAATCTTCGCGAAAACGGTATCAACAACCCCGGCCACGTGCTGAAGCGTGACGTCGTAAAAGTCGTTAAACTTCATCGGTCACGCCCTCCCTTATTGCGGTGTAGAACTGGTCGTCGAACTGGAACTGGAGCCCGAACCGCCGACCGGCGTAGTGGTTACCACTTCCGACGCCGGCATTATCAGTTTCCCCGGCACGTAGTGTGAACGGATGAACTCGACAACGCTCACGTCCTCGCGGGTGCGTTCCTTGCGCTCGAATTCAAGCTCTTTCTTCAAAAGCTGAATTTCGGTATTTTGACGCAAGCTCGCGTTTTCAATAGCAAGCGCGATCTCTCCCCCAAACCCACCCCCGGCCAAAGCGACCGGTGGCATAGGGGCCACCGGAGCGGCAAAGCCGCCGTGGTGGAATCCGCCGAAAGGAACCGCCCCACCGCCGCGAATGGCCGCGCCGATATAACCCGCCGCGCTCTGCAACGCGTTGTTCAACCAACTGCCCGCGAGCGCCAAACCCGCGCCGCCAAGAGCGATCCCGCCAAACGTGCGGGCTACGCCGTCCGTCTTACCGCCTTCGTAATCTGCCATGATATACCCCCACTGCAAAATTTAAGTTTATGTTTCTGTGAAACCGCTACTACGTTCAGGGCGCTTGGCCGACTACTCTTAGGATGTGTCCATATCGCGCCCCCTTTCCCTAACGTATCAATATCATCGTACACCCCCCCTCTCAATCCTATTTCCAACTCGCCATAAACTTCTCCGGCGTACCCCACTGTTTTTTCAGCGTCGCCGTACTGTTGCCCGGCATAAAGTCGGAATCCTCGAAATGCGGGCTGTCTTTGTAACTCCGAAAGTCGCCGCCCCAAAATAGGCCAAGCGTTTTCCCGATTGCGCCTACCTTTTCAAAGAACCGGTCGTTGTTTTCGTATTCCCGCCCCTTTAC
>LIUJ01000121.1:0-2257 GCA_001462255.1 Fibrobacteria bacterium GUT77
GATAATTTTGGCGAGTCCGGTGTATGTGTATCACGTTACCGGACAGATGAAAGTGCTTCTTGACCATTTCGGATTTCAGTTTATGGTACATAGGCCGAATAAATCCATGTTTTCCAAAACGGCATTGCTTGTGTCAACGGCCGCCGGCGGGGGGATGCGTACCGCGATTAACGATATGGCGCAAATTTTGGGATTTTGGGGCGTAAGCAAGATATATACTTTCGGTTGCGCCGTCAGCGCCACAAAATGGGAAGACGTAACCGAAAAAAGAAAATTTAAAATCGAGCAAAGGGTTAAAAGCATATCACGCAAAATCGTGTCGACCTTGAATAACGTAACACCCGGCATAAAGACAAAGGCAATGTTTTCGCTTTTTAGGATGATGCAAAAAAAGTTTGGGATGCCGTATGATAAAAATTATTGGCAAGAACTGGGGTGGTTAGACGATAAGCGCCCTTGGAAAGATTAATTTGTACTAACATATATCATTTTATACGTATGGAGGACGCCGTGTACTTTAAGAAGCTTATCGGAAAAAAATGTTACTTGTCGCCGATAGACGTAAACGACGCCGAAAAATTTACCGAATGGCTCAACGATATTGAGTTATTGACCAATCTTCAATTATACGGCAGTGCAATCAGCTTAGAGAGCGAAAAGGATTTTTTAATCAATTTATCTAAAGACCATAATTATTCAATCATCGATTCGGAAAAAGACGTTTTGATCGGAAATTGCGGTTTTTTGGATATTGATCATTTGAACCAAACGGCCGAAGTCGGGATATTTATCGGGAATAAAAATTTTCGGAACAAGGGATACGGGATGGAGGCGCTTTCTTTGCTCGTTGATTACGGATTCAAGGCATTAAATCTTTACAATATAATGCTTAGGGTTTATGAATACAATAAAGGCGGGATACGCTGTTACGAAAAGATCGGTTTTAAACAATTCGGGAAAAGGCGCGAGGCGGCGCATCGGAATCTGGCGAAACACGATATCGTTTACATGGATATCTTGCCGGACGATTTTTATAAAAAATCATAATAGGGGTAGGGCATGAGAAGAAAAGATAAAGAAATAACCGACATCGGCGAAATTTTGGAAATCGTCGCGAAATGTAAATTTTGCAGGCTTGGGTTATCGGAAAACAATTTTCCGTATATCGTACCGCTGAATTACGGGTTTTCTTACGACGACGGAAGGTTGATTCTATATTTTCACGGCGCGACGGAAGGTAGAAAAATTGATATCGTCAGAAAAAACAATAACGCGTGTTTTGAGATTGACTGCGACACGAAATTGATTGAGGGAGAAAAGGCGTGCAACTACGGATATGAATTCAAAAGCGTAATCGGATTTGGAAAGATTGTTTTTCTTGATACTGTAGACGAAAAAGTCGCCGGATTGAATCGTTTAATGAAACATCAGACCGGAAAAGATACAGTTTATGATTTTAATGACGATGAGTTGAAAAACGTTGTTGTTTTCAAGATGGCGGTCGAGGAATTTTCCGGAAAGCGGAAGGTAATAAAAAGGAACGATTCCTAATTATGAAAAGTATAAAACCCGTATTATATATTTTCTCCGGACTTCCAGGCGTAGGTAAGTCAACTTTGGCGAAAAACATCGCAAAATTATTGAACGCGGTTTATATCAGAATCGACACGATAGAACAAGGGTTAAGAGATTTGTGCAAGTTTGATGTTCAGGGAGAGGGTTATAGGCTTGCCTATAAAATCGTCCAAGATAATTTACGCGTTGGAAACGACGTTGTGGCGGATCAATGTAATCCTATAAAATTAACCCGCGGAGAGTGGGTTTACGTTGCGGTAAAAAACAACTGCGATTATGTAAATATAGAGATCGTATGTTCTGATGAATCGGAACATAGAAAGCGGGTTGAGAATCGGGAAAACGAGATTGAAAACATGACGTTGCCGACGTGGCAAGAAATAACCGAAAGAAAATACGACGTTTGGGATGAGGATCGCGTCATAATAGATACGGCGAATAGAACCGTCGAAGAGTGTACCGACGAATTAATGAAAAAGATAAACAAAAGGAGTGAAGCGTGACAAACAAAGAAAAAATGCTCGCCGGCGAACTTTATATCGTCGACGACGAACTTCGACAAGAACTTTTGCGGGCGAGGCGGATTACACGCCAATACAACGCCACGACGGAAGTGGACGCGGACATTAGGAAGAGGCTCTTGTCGGAGCTTTTCGGAGGGATGGGAGATAATATCTATGTC
>LIUJ01000121.1:2397-3148 GCA_001462255.1 Fibrobacteria bacterium GUT77
GGGATGGGAGATAATATCTATGTCGAGCCGACGTTCCGGTGCGACTACGGCAGCAATATTACCGTCGGGGAAAATTTTTACGCGAATTACGACTGTATAATACTTGACGTAAACCGGGTAACGATCGGCCGCAACGTAAAGTTCGGTCCGCGTGTGTGCGTCTATACTGCGGGGCATCCGATAGACGCCGCGGTAAGGCGCTCGCTCCTCGAGTTCGGCAAGCCGGTAACCGTCGGCGACGACGTTTGGGTCGGCGGGAGCGTCGTTATAAATCCCGGCGTAACCGTCGGAAACAACGTCGTAATCGGCTCCGGCTCCGTCGTAACGAAAGACATCCCCGCCGACGTCGTCGCCGTGGGAAACCCGTGTAGGGTCTTACGGACGATAACGGACGACGACCGGAGGTATTGGGAGAAGAAACAACTGCACTTCAAACAATAAAATTACGGAGACGATTTATTATGGACAGGACGGAATCAATAAAAGCTCACTTCGAGGAAGAAGCGGAAGTATTCGATAACAATATATTAAAAGTGATCCCTCATTATACCGAGATGATAGACGCGTTGGTTAGATCGATTCCTTTCGAAAAAGAGGCGCAAATAAGCGTCATTGATTTGGGATGCGGAACGGGTACGGTTTCTCAAAAAATTCAAAGCGTCTTTCCCAAAGCCAAAATCTCTTGTTTGGACGTTGCGGAAAACATGATTAAGCTGGCTCAAAAAAAATTGGGCGGAACGGCGGAGTGTTA
>LIUJ01000122.1:0-6734 GCA_001462255.1 Fibrobacteria bacterium GUT77
GAGGATTATCTTAGAAATATGCTTAGTCAAGCAATAATTTTAAGTAAAAAGAAACTGGATAATCAAATTACCGGATTTATGTCGTATATTCCAAACTATGCTATTGAATTGGAAAGTGAAAGAGACATTATTAGTTATTACATTTCTACCATAGGCGTAACAAAAGGGTGGAGAGGTCATGGAATAACCAATCAATTTTATAAAATGATTGAAGAAATAGTAAAGAAACAGGCGACAAGTACCTATATAGCAACAAGGACATGGTCAACTAATAGAACGCATATTAAGATATTAACGGATTTGGGTTACGAAAACGTTAAGACTATTGAAAACGATAGAGGAAACGGCGTTCACACAGTTTATTATGCGAAAAAGATTATTAGTAATGATGAAATTAATGACGCAAAAAATAATGGCTAATCGTTCATAATTATGAGTAATTATATGGTTTCTTTATGCAGACAAACGAAATAATAGCCCAAATTATCGGCGTAGTTCTTATCGTCTTGACATTATGGAGCCCGCAAGCAAAATCCAGAGCGGGCATGCTCATGGTTATTTTGCTCGCGAATCTGTTATCATGCGCACAGTTTTACTTTGTTGACGCGAAAGCCGGATTCTTCGGACTTGTTGTCACTACCGTTCGCTCGTTTGTTTATTGGTTTTACGCCAACAAAACGCAAAAAGCTCCGGTATTTATGTTTGTAGCCTTTGTGGTTTTGCAAATATGCGCAACGGTCATCGGGTGGGAGAATTGGATTTCTGCGTTAACGTTGGCGCTCATTCTGAATACTTACGGTCAATGGCAAACAAACGAAAATATTTTACGATTTTGCCTCTTAGTTAATGCTGTTGTTTTAGGCATTTATTGTTTATACACGCATGCTTATACCGGCGCGATAAATAAATGTTTACAAGTGATATCCACGGCGTTGGCGCTTTATCGTTTCAGAAACGCGTTGTTATCGCGTAAAGACATTGTTACATACGAGTAAAGCGGTAAAACTATGGCCTAATGTTTCGCCGCCAGGCCGGATGTGGGACCAACCACTTCCTTCCCGGGACCGGCCGCTTTTTTTACAGTTGGGAGATCTGTTTGGCTGTGAGTCCGGTGATTCTGGCGATGGTTTTGGTGTCCATTCCGTCGGCGAGCATGGCGCGTGCGGTGCGTCTTTTTTCTTCTTCTAAGCCTTTTTGCCAACCTTCCAATTCACCCTCTTGCCGGCCCTCTTGCCGGCCCTCTTGCCGGCCCTCTTGCCGGCCCTCTTGCCATCCCTCCTGCCGACCCTTTTGCCATCCCTCTTGTTGACCCACTTGCCATCCCTCTTGTCGACCGTCCTGCCAGCCTTTCTGCCTCCAAATGTCGCCGTAACCGTATTCTTCCAAGAGCTTTACTATTTCATTTTTTCTCATGATTTCACCGACCTTTATAAAAGTGTTAAGGTTTTTTTCTACCACGATATTCACCCAATAACTCAACTTTTTGTCGATGCTGCCATCCAAAATCGTCAGCACTTTTTTTGCCGTATCCTCGTCGATACCGGGCGTCAGCGCCTTAAGCATAAACTCGCTCTCCGGCAGTTCGGAGCAAACCATTACTTGGATAGCCAGCGTTTTTTCGATAGGCACGCCTTTCAGTCTAATATAATAAATACCCGGGTCGCCGCGCAAGATTTCGTAGTTAAAATGTTTTTTCAGTGTTTTGAACAGATTTACCGGCTTTTTTACGCAAATTATAGTCGCGGTCATGTCGGTAAGCCACGCGTTGTGTTGGGCGGCGTAGATACCGGCGTAGCCGTGAACCACTTTGTTAAAGACCTTAAGAGACGGTGTTGGGGCGGCGGGGCTCTTATATTCTATTATATTATGTCCGCGCATGAATTTACCCCAAACCCTGTTGATTTTGACGCCCGGCTTCTTTTTGATAATTATCATGTCTATGCGCAGGGCGTCCTCCGTCAGCCGGCGTTCGTCTTGGAGTTCTATGTTGCCGCTTTGGATATCGTCGCTCAAAGTATCCAAGAACGTTTCGAACATCGCGTTGTGATACCGCGTAGCCTGCGAAGGCTCCTTAGCGGGCGTTTTTTTGCTAGTGCCAGTCTTATTTTTTGCTTTCAACATCGTAATCTCCAATCTTCCCAAAATGCTAATGGGAGTATATGTATTTGGTCAAGACGTGAGAAAAAAAATAGGTACAACGAGAGCACAACGAGAGGTACGACGAAAGACGTTTTTTTATACGTCATTTGTAAATATACATTATTTGTTGTCGTAGGTCAAGATAAAAGATGAAAAGCGGTAAGACTATGGCCAAATGTTTTGCCGTCAGACCGGTTCCGGGACTAACCACTTCCTTCCCGGAGTCGGTCGCTTTTTTTTGATTGGAGTTATAGGTAGTTAGAGGTGTCCCCAAAGGCGTTTTTTACCGGGTGTTTCGGGGTGTCGGTTTTCTTTTCGGAGTTCTTCCTTTGGACATCATTTTTTTTATATCGCCCAAAGAAACGCCTTGTTCAATGAGATTGACGATCTTCTCCATACCCTTCTCCATGCCTTTCTCCATACCCTTCTCCAAGCCTTTCTCAAAGTTTTCCCTACTGGCTACCTTGACGGCCATGTTCCAGTCCCATTCTTTTACTAACATAGTGCCCATATAGAGCTCCTTTCGGTGTTTCTTTAGAAAGTCTGCCAACACGCCTTGCGCTATGCACGCGTCTACCGCCTTGTTCATCGCCGCGGCGGCGGAGTTTGTAGAAGCCCGATAGCGGGTAAGCTTACTTACAAATATACTGTATTCGTTGAGCAATTTGCAAGTTTTTATCATGTTTTTGTTGCTAGGGTCGTTCATGTTTATCACCGTAACCGTTAGTTCAAGGCTACCAAGGTCGGCGAATGCGGGGAGAGCTTTGGAGAAAGCGGACGATAGGCGTTGCAGTTCGCGGGCGGGCAGTTTCTTCGTGCCGTTGTAGAGCACCACGAACACGGGGCGCGGTAGGTTGACTTGTACTGTGCTGTAGAGGTCTTCTTCCGCCGTCCGTCTTTTGTAGATTTCCACAACGTATTCGAGCATCCTATACGCCATGTTGGGGTTTACGGAGGATTGGTGTTCGACTAGAACGAGTAGGGTGTCTTCTAATATTATGGCGAGGTCGTTTAGCGGTCCGCACGCGAGGACGTTTTTGAGGGTGGCGATCTCCGCGGGCGTGTCGGCGCCGTATTTTGTCCCTAAGAGCGCGTTTACCAATTCTATGATGTTCTTTACGTTGTTAAAGAGCGTACTGAACATATAGCTTTTGACTTGCCGGTTAGCTTTGGTCTTAGTTTTGGCCGCGGCGGTTTTCGCTGACGCTGTTTTTTTGTTCATAATAAGCGGCTTTCCTTGTTATCGGTTGAGATATCAAATAATCAATGAAATATCATGTTTAGTGGCAGAACATGTTTATCTCGGCGAAAGCCAAGATTTTCTGCTACTACCTACTCCGCCCGCACTCTATCGATCCACACCGAAAACTTTTCCCCTTTGCCGGCTCGGAGCTCGATTTCTACGTCGTTGTTGCTTGTGGTCGCGTCTTTCGGCGGTGCCGGCAGTTTCAGGTTTATCCATTGAGACGACTTCCAAGCGTTGTATTTGGCAGTCTTCGCGCCGTTGAATTCGGGGGCATTGTGGTAAACCCATTTTCCTTGCGGGCGTCTTAAGCGGATCGACAGTTTTCCCTCGCCGCGTACGCTTAGGGTTACGAGTTTTTGCGCCCCCTCCAGCACCGCCCTCGCCGCCGTGCGATTCTCCGATTCGTGCGTGCCGCTTATCCGCAGGCAGTGTGAGCCGGTCTTAGGGTATTTGGCGTCTCGCTCCACGCGGAAGTGAGCGTCGCCGTTCAACCAACCGTCGGTGGAAACGGCGAAATCGCCTACGACGAGCGATGGATTGATTTCGGCGCATTCGGTGGCGGCGGCGTTGGGCGCGAGCTTCGATCTTACCAACTCGGCGACTATCGGGAGGTGGTCGGAGTACCCGTCGGCCTTGTGGTACTTCTCTTTTCCCTTGTAGTACATTTGCCGGCGGTAGGGCGCGCCGTCTTTCATCAACCGTCCGTCCCAGGTGAAGGCGCGGAAGGAACCGGGCAGGTACGAATACCCGTCGCCGTCGAAGAGCGCCGGCGGCAGCAGCATATTGTCGATGGTGTTCTTGGCGCCCCTGTATACGTAGCTCATGCGGGCGCTCTCCTCCGCGTCGAGCCATGGGTTGTAAAGGCAGTTGTCACACGTGGGTAGCTCTTCCCTGCAAACGGGTCGCGTAGGCGCTTTGGGGCGCGCGCCCTCCGTTACCGTCTTCATTATGTGGTTGATCCCCGTTTTTCCGTGAGTGTCGTTGTGCCCGGAGGTGTGGAAGACGGCGTATTCGTCGTAGTTCGAGTTGAAGTCGCCCATAATGACGTAGTCGGCGCCGGTTCGCAGTTCGTCCGTGAGTCGTCGCAGCGTTTGCGCCGCCGCGACTCGCGCCGATTCCGGGTGTCGCTTGGAGGGCCAATGGTTGACGAAGACGCGCAACGTGTCGCCGCCGCGCGCCAGGGCGGCCTCAAGGATTGAGCGCGAGCCTTCTACCGGATGCGCCCGTTTTTCCACTATTGGGAACGCCGACAAGAGCGCCGTTACGGTGGCGGAGCCCGGGGCGTCGGCAGTTGCGGCGTAGGGGTAGACGGCCCCCTTTTTGTCAAGTGCGTCGGCGAGTTCGCGAAGCGTGTTGGCGTTCTCTATCTCGCAGAGTCCGACAATGTCGGCGCGTATTGCGGCGACGACGTCCGCGGTGGCGTTAAGGCGTTTTTTTTGTATTTCGGCGCTCCACCCGTGCCATCCGGGTTTGAACTCGTCGTACTCCGTGCCGTCGAGGTTGAGGTCGAAGAGGTTTTCGACGTTGTAGAAAGCCGCCTTTACGGTGTCGGGTAGCGGCGGAGACTTTTTGGCTACGCCGAGTTTTTTCTTGTTGGCGGCGTTGTCGTCGCCGATTGCCGCGTTTTGCTTATGAATGCCGGCGCGGTAGTAAAACGCGGCGACGGCGGCGGCGATTAAGACGACAAAAACGGTAATGATGATTGCGGTACGTCGGTTCATGGGTTATCTCCGTCGGACAGTATTATAAGGGCGATTACCTGCGGTATGTACTCGTTTGTTTCTTGGGCAAGCCATCCCATTCGGTATAGGTACCAGAAGTCTCGGTCATGTACCGGGTCGTCTATTCGTTTTAGGGCGTTTATTACGCGTTGTTCGCCGGCATTGTAGGCGGCCATGCATAGGAGTACGGAGCTGCGTGAGCCGAAGATTGCTATTAGGTCTTTGAAGTACGCGGCGGCGGCGCGGGTGGCTTTTTCGGGGTCGGTGCGTTCGTCGACGCCGCCACCTACGCGCAGGCCGTAGCGGCGGGCGGTTTGCGGCATGAATTGCCACAGGCCTACGGCGCCGGCGTGTGAGGTCGCTTGCGGGTTTAGGCCGCTTTCGAGCATAGAGACGTAGGCGAGTTCTATGGGGATGTTCTTTTCGGTGAGGATGGCGCGAATCATGGGAAAGTAGCGCCGCGAGCGCTCCATCCACGCGGTTACGGTGCCGCGCATTGAACCGGTTGTGTAGAGGTTAAGGTAGTGTTCAACGCGTTCGACCATCTCCGGCGGCGCCCGGTAACCGTCTTCGCCGAAGCGGGTGAGGACGGCGTTTATCTTGCCGCGCGCGGTGGAGTCCGCCGCCGGAGCCGGAGTTGATGTAGGTGTTGGCGGCGGTGTGGGCGCGGCTGAAAAAAAGTCTTTCCCCGCCGATGTCGTTTTGGGGGCGGACGACAGTATCGGTATCAGTATAAGTAGCGTAAGCGCGACGACCAAACCCACTGTCGCGGCGACGACGGCGACGCGGTGTTTGGGCGGCGGCGTGTCGGCGCCGTCGTCGGCGTCGCGCGGGAGGTCTATGATACCGGTTAGGGCGGCGTCGAGGCTTGAGCCGGGATCGGCGGTATCAATGCCGCCGGCGGCGTTGGTATCATTAATGTCGTTGATATTGTCGACGCCGTCGTTTTCGGCGGCGGCGCGGCCGGTATTGCCGATGTCGTCGTCGCTTACGATCCTAAACTTCGGTCCGCTCCGTCCCAGCCCGATTTCGTCCCCTATTCCCAAAACGCACTCAAACACCTTCCGTCCGTTTACGAACGTTCCGTTTGTGCTCTGCAAATCCTGTAGGAGCATTCTCTGCGGATCGGAGTAGATTACCGCGTGGTAGGCCGAGGCGCCGCGGTCGTCGGCCGTAAGCGCGAATGTATTGCCGGGGCTACGTCCGATACTGACGGCTCCCCCCGACAGCGGCACGCGCCCCCCTTGACGCAGATCGATACGTTCCAAAAAAACGCTCATTTTTGTCCCCGTAAAGAAAAAGCCGTAGCATTAGGTACAACGAGAGTAAATCGCACAACGAGAGAAAAACGAGAAGGCGCCAAGCGCCGCGGCCGCACCCCTTAAAGCCGCAGAGAGAGAAGCAAGCGTATCAAACACGCAAGCAACCATAAAATAATATCCGCCGCAATAAATGTCAAAAAAATATTATATTTATTGATTAGTATCTATAGATCATGGTGTTTTGAAGTTGCGCTGCGCACTTCGGCTCCGCCGAGATAAACAAGTTGGCTTCGCTCAATAACCAAGCGGCGGGCTTCGACTTCGCTCAGCCCTCGGTTGTGACTTTGCGACGCGAAGCGGCGCATG
>LIUJ01000122.1:6986-15071 GCA_001462255.1 Fibrobacteria bacterium GUT77
AGCGAGGGAGGGCGTAGCCCTCCCCTTAAATGAATTTGACTTTTATTTTCTTTAATTCCAAAAGGAAGATTTGCAATGTACGAAATAACAACCGAATCTCACTTCAGCGCCGCCCACAGTCTCCGCCACTACAACGGCCCGTGCGAAAACCTGCACGGCCACAACTGGTTGGTTAGGGTTACCGTCCGGTGCGAGGCGCTCGACAAGAGCGGCTTGGGCATAGATTTTAAGACGCTTAAGCAAAAGCTCGGCGTCATTCTCGAAACCTACGACCACAAAAACCTAAACGACGTCTTCGGCGATCCCGACGACAGTCCCTCTTCCGAGCGATTGTCGCGCCACATCTATCGCCGCTTATCCGAGTCCCTGTCCGACGCGAAGGTAAAATTAGTTAGGGTGGAGGTTCAGGAGACCCCGGGGAACAGCGCCGCCTATTATGAGTGATACCGTATGCTGACCGTCTCCGAAATCTTCCTATCCGTGCAGGGTGAGTCCACCCGGTGGGGGCGTCCATGCTCGTTCGTCCGGTTGTTCGGTTGCAACCTGCGTTGCGTGTGGTGCGACACGAAGTACGCCCGCGACGGCGGCGACGGCGTTGCGACGGCGATGTCCGTGCCGGACGTTATTGCCGCCGTGGAGGGGCTCTATTCCGGCAAAGGCGGCCAAAAAGAGGAGGGGCGTCTTGTTGAGATTACCGGCGGCGAGCCGTTACTGCAACCCGAGACCCCGGATTTGTGCGCCGGTCTGCTGTCGCTTGGCTATGAGGTGATGGTAGAGACCAACGGTAGCCTGGATATATGTGTTCTCCCGCCGGGTGTTCGTCGCGTGGTGGACGTAAAGTGTCCGGACAGCGGGGAGGGCGGCGTTTTTTTAACGGACAATATCGGTCTTATGGGTCCAAGCGACGAGTTGAAGTTTGTTGTGGCCTCTATAAGCGACGCGATTTGGGCGGCGGATTTCTGCGATAGGCACGCCTTAGCCGCCCGTTGCCCGATAATTTTTTCGCCCGTGGCGTCGCTGTTGCCGTACGACGCGTTGGCGGAGTGGATGGTAAAGACCCGGCCGACCGGCGTAAGGATGGCCGTCCAGTTGCACAAAGTGATATGGGGCGACAGGCGGGGCGTTTAGAATCTTTGCGTAGCGGTGTGCGCGTCAATTATATTAATATGTCGGTTTTTCTTAATACCATAAATATCGAAGAGACCATAGTGAAGAGAAGAAAAGCAACGTCTATAGCGGCGACCATACTCGTTTTAAGTTTCGTTGTAGGCGTTGTAGCTCCCGCCGCCGCTCCCGTCGCGTTTGAAAACGTCTCCAACTACGCTTCCCCCGTGACCGTGAACGCTTTTCTACAGTGGGGCGACACCCTTTGGGTTGCCACAAGCGGCGGCTTGGTTATGCACAATTTGGCCGACGATACCAAAAGTTTTGTGGGAAGCGGCCAAATCTTTCCCGATTTGAACCTGACGGCGCTCTGTCGCGACGAAGCCGGGAACATTTGGATCGGGTCGCGCAAGGGGTATATATATAAGCGTTCGCCGCGAGGGCAGTACGCGTCGTTTTCCGCTTACAAGCTGGCCGGTTGGAGCGTTACGTCTCTGTACGCTTACGACGGCGTGGTTGTTGTGGGGGCGGATATGGGGGTTAGCCTGTTTGATCCGGTTAAGGGCGTCGCGGTGCGCAACGCCACGGCGATCGCGCGTTTTTCCGCTCCGAGCGTCAACGTTATAGAGGTGAGCGGCGACACGCTTTTTTTGGGATGCGGGGAGGGCGTGGCTTTTTTGGACGATCTCTCCGCCCTGCCGCTCGCGCGGCGCAATTTCTACGATCCCGGTATTTGGAAGACCAAGGGGAGCGGGCCCGTCCGCTCGTTTGTTGACATCGGCGGCGGTCTCGCGGCGTACTCAAAGCCTACGACGTTCTTTCGCGGTACGCTCTACGCGGCCGATACGGGCGGGCGGCTTACATGGGCGGAGGGCAACGCGGTTCACGCGCCGCGGATTGTGTCGGAGGGCGCTATTACGGCGCTATACAACGAGGGTGACAAGCGTTTGTGGATCGGAACGGAGGCGAAGTACTACTACTCGCTCGGCGACGGCGAGCCGCCGCTAAGGCAGTACACGATAGACGGTTACTCGCTCAAGCGGGCATCGCGCGTCGTAGTAGCCCCAAACGGTGATTTATGGGCGTTGCCGTCGGCCAGCCATCCGAACATTTTTTGGTATCACGGGGTACATAGGTTTGACGGGAACGTTTGGCGGCTCTACGGTAACAACACGTTCGGCGAAGATTTCGGCTATGTCGGCGATTACGGCGCGTTCGGCGCGGCGTTTTGGAAAGACGGTTCGATTTGGGTCGGCACATGGGGCGGAAACGTCAAGCACATAGATCCGGTGAAAAATACCGTGGGGCAGTTTATAGTCGGTTACGGCGATTTCGTAAGCATAAGCTACTTGCGCAACGGTCTCGGCGAGAATGTGTGGGGCAGGTGCGACGCCGTCGCCGCCGATTCCTCGGGGTATATATGGATATCCGTCTTCGACAGTTATGTTGGGAGCCTTATTTGCTACGACCCGCGCTATGACCCGGTACCTTACGAGACAAACCGTACAAAAGCCCGCTTCAGGCGTTTTTTTACGGAGTTGCCGCTCAAAACGACCAACATTGATCTCTTGGCCGTAAACGGCGAAGGCAGGATATTCGCCTACGGCGGAAACCGCTTGGCCGTATTCCGTCACAACGGCAACCCGCTCGCCGATAGCATAAGGGTCGATACGTTGTACGAGGCCGTAGGAACGCTGAAGGCGATGGACGTAGGTCAGGACGGTGCCTTGTATATGGTCGGTTCCGCCGGCGTAAAAAGGATCCCGGTCGGCGCCTTGACTGTTGAAACCGTGGACAATACGATAAACACCGCTACTTGCGTAGCCGCCGTCGACGGCGTGTTGTGGATAGGTACGGGCGTCGGCGGCGTTATACGCTACGACTTGTCGAGCAAGGAAACGCGCCGAATAGACGAAACGACCGGTTTGCCCTCAAACAGTATAGCCTCGGTGGCCGTTGATAAGAAGAACGGGCGCCTTTGGGTAGCGACGGACGAGGGTATATCCATGATAAGCATAGGCAATTCCGGCAAAACCGCGGCAAAACCGCCTCTGCGCGCCGTTCCGAACCTGTACTCCGCGAGCGGTAGCGCCCAAGGCGCGTCGCAGATAACGTTCTACGGTCTAAAACCGAAATCAAGCGTCTCCGTATACGCGGTAAACGGCGCGCTGACGGCGAAGGTGGAGGCGCGGTACCACACCGACACCGAGTGGAGGGCCGGATGGACGCCCAAAAGAAATACCGTGCCGGGGACGTATATCGCCGTCGTCAAACCGGGCGGCGAGAGAACCAAGATAATCATTAAACCGTAACGCGATATACGCCGAGCCGACTATGAAAAAAATCTGTCTGTTTTGCTCGTTGTCTTCTTTTGGTACCGGTATGCCCATCAGCACATACAAATTGGCTGTTGGGATTGCCGAACGCGGGGTCGACGTTTGCGTTGTGTTGCCGGAGGAGGGCGAGTTGGCCGACAGGCTCCGCAGCGCCGGGATTGACGTCGGCATCGTTCCGTTTGAGCGCGTTAGAAGGGATTTTTGGAAGCGGCTTTGGCGGATACCGGCCCTTATATCCGCCGGATGGCGTTTACGCGGATACATTCGCGGCAACGGCGTAGGTATCGCGCACTTCTCCGACGTTATAGACGCGCCGTTCTACCCGTTCGCGCGGATTGCCGGCGCCGTGGCCGTAGCGCACGTCCGCGTTTGCGTCGACGCCCCTGTTGTGAGGTATCTATACAGGGTGTGGACGCACCTCTTCTGCGAGCGGGTTATAACCGTCTCCCGTTTTGTCAAGCGCTACTACGGTTTCGGGCGAAAGGCGTCCGTCGTTTATAATCCCGGGCCGGATAGAAAAATTTTTGATTCCGAGCGTTATATTAGTAAGGACGACGAGGCTATCGCGGGCGACGCGAATATCCCCATAGTCGTGGCAGTGTCGTCGTTCCGCCGCGAGAAGGGTTTGCACAACTTTGTTGAGATTGCCGCCGAGATCGCGGAACGCAGGCGGGGCGCGGGGCGCGGGGTGCGGTTTGTTATAGTCGGCGGCATGGTTTTTGGGCACGAGGATTATTACTATGAGGTAATTGAGTCGGCGCGGCGTGTCGGGTTGGACAAGTCGCTGACGGTAACCGGCAACGTTAGGCACGAAGAGGTGGCGGCGTGTTTGGCCGGAGCGCGCGTTTTGGTACACGCCCCCGACTGGGAGGAGGCGCTGGGCGGGGCTACGCTTGAGGCCATGGCGATGGGCGTGGCTGTGGTGGCCTACGACAGCGGCGGCGTAGGCGAGTGCTTTCGCGACGGGGTAAGCGGGTATTTGGTAAAGCGCGGCGACAAAACCGGCGCGGCGACGCGGGTCGCGTCGCTTTTGGACAATCCGAAATCGCGAGAGAGTATGACGGCGAACGCGAAAAAAGAGTTGGATGAAAAGTTTACGAAAGAATCGTATATCAGCGGGGTATTATCCGTTTACGGCGGGATATGATATGATAAACAATAATTTTTGTTGGATGGCCACGTGGATGGTGACCGATCGCTGTAACCTCCGTTGCGCCTACTGCGATCCTAATATAATGAGGCGGGCTAACGAGCCGGAGGTGATAAACAGGTTTGAGGCGCTCGACCGCATAGCGGCGTATAGGCCGAAGATACTGAATATAAGCGGCGGCGAGCCGTCGCTTGTGAAGGAACTTTCCGGGATTCTCGCGCGGGCTAAGGCCGTGTGGAACCCGTTCATAAGGGTCGTTCACAACGGCACCGCCCCGCAAAAGTTGGCGGAGTCCTTTCCGTACATAGACAGATTGGTGATAAGCGTGGACGGGCCCGGGGAGGTCAACGCCGCCACCCGCGGGATAAGCGGCGACGTTGTGCTCGACGGAATCGCGGCGCTTATGGACTCCGCGGATTTCCGTTCGGAGCTTATTATCAATACGGTGGTAACGGAAAGGAACATCGACACGCTAAAACGTTTGGCGGCGCAGATCGCCTCCATATCCCCGCGTATCGAACTCGGATTGGCGCCGGTGATGCCGCCGGACGGCGAATTGTCCGTTATACGGGCTCCGGGCGGCTACGATAGATTCCTCAAGGCGTTCGCGGAGATGAAATCCGCGCACGGCGCGGTTACGCACGACTTCGACTGCCTTTTGCGCCACAAAAATTTTCGCAAAATACAGTGCTATAATCAATATTTTTCAGTACATTTTTCACCGCGCGGAGAGCTCTTCACCTGCGGCGCGAGCCTTGGTTCGCAACTGCGCAGAACGGACGGCGTTTACGGCAAAATCTTCAAAAAAGGCGGGATTAAGAAAGCGCTCACCATACTTACGCGGGCAATAAACGGTTTCGTCGGCAGGGTAGACTTTACCTGCCGCAATATCTGCAGTTGCGAAAGTTGGTTCGACATGCTGCTTTTGGGATCGGACACGGAGTACGCGCCGACCGGGTTACGCGGATTCAGGGGAAGGCTGACAAACGACGATTACGCGGAGCTTGATACGTTTGTCAAGAAGCACATCAACGCGAATTTTGACGCGGAGCGGTTTAAGAGTATCGTAGAGGGCAGGCCGCGATGACGGATATAAGCGTGCGAAGCGTTCTTCCGGCGACGAGAGACAAGTGGCTTTCGGTCGCGCGGGAGTGCCCCTACGCGACCTATTTTCACACTCCGTATTGGTATGAGCTTATCGCGCCCAAGCAAAAGCACGTCGCGTTGGATGTAACGTTCAACGACGGCGCGTCCGCCGTTATTCCCGTTGCGGAAATCAAGCGCGTCGGCGGATTGCTTACGGATAATTTCTCATCGCCGGGAGGAACCTACGGCGGGTGGATCAGCGCGTCGGCGTTGACGCCGGAGCACGTCAAGCGTCTCTTTAACGTATTGATATCCAAAAACAACCTGACGTTTAGAATAAATCCGCTTGATAGGCGGTTATCGTCGTTATTGCCGTCGTCAATGCCGTTGCCGTCAAAGATGAAATTGACGGACGATTTTACTCAAGCGCTTGATTTGACCGAAGGCATAAACAACCTTCGCAACGGAATGAGTAGGGGACACAGGAGCGCGATCAATACGGCCGCGCGTAGCGGCGTGACGGTGAAACGGGCGGAAACGCTTGACGAATGGGAGCGTTACTACGAATTGTACCTCGGTTCCGTTGATAGGTGGCGCGCCGGCAAACTGAGGACTCGGACCGTTTATCCGGCGGCGCTCTTTAAGCGCGTATATAAGAACCGCGCCGAAAATGAAATGCTTTGGCTTGCGATGAGAGGCGGCGAGCCTATCGCCGGCGCGCTGATTTTCTACTGGGGCGGGCACGCGGTATATTGGCACGGCGCGGCGTTGGCGTCGCACTTTGCATTCAGACCGAACAACCTGCTTTTTTGGGAGATTATATCGGACGCCGCGCGAAGAGGGTATAAAATCTTCGATTTCAACCCCAGCGGCGGATACGGCGGCGTTGAGTCGTTTAAGGAACGCTTTGGGGCGGAGCGCCTGCCGACCCCTATAATATCGACCAAGACCCCGTTGCGCTCGCTTATTTCAGCCGTACGTCGGCGATTACGCAGCGTTGCGCCGAAAGGAGCTTCCAATGAACAAAAAGATTGAAAAAAGCAGGCTTCTGTTAGAATACGGCTACAAAAAGCCGACAATGAAAAATTTATTGAAAAAGATCCCATTGCTAAGGCGTTTGGTAACGGGGGCGCGGGAAATAAAAGCCAAAATAACCGCCCGTGTTTCAAAAACGGCAAAACCCAAGAGAAAAAGGCTTTTTTTTGACGTGCATATATGCGACCACTGTAACTTGAATTGCAAAAGTTGCACAAATTTCTGCCCGATTGCGGAAAAGAAGAGCGTCGATCCGAACATACTGGAAAGAGACTTTAAGCGGCTTTCGGAATTAACGAACAGAAAATGCGATCTAAGCCTTATCGGCGGCGAACCCCTCCTGCATCCGAATATTGTCAAAATATTCGACTTGGTCAGAAAATATTTTGATTGCGACGCTCAAATGGTCACCAATGGGATACTCTTGGCCAATCAGCCGGATGAATTTTGGCAAAGTTGTAAAAAGAACGCCGTAAAAATTGTCGTCAGCGTGTATCCGATTAAAATCGACGAGGAGAAAATAATCGCGCAAGCGCGAAGATTCGGCGTGGCGCTTAACGCCTTGGACAGAACCCAAAAAGCCTCTTGGTACAAGCATACGTGGGACCTAAGCGGTAGCCAAAACATTGAAAAAACTTACCGCAAATGCAAATGGGGAAACGTATGCGTCTATTTGGAAGACGGAAAGCTGGATCCTTGCGGCTTCCCGCTCCTAACAAAGCACTTCAATAAATATTTCAGTCAAAGCGAGCGTAAATTCGACGAACCGACGGAAGATGACTACGTGGATATCTTTAAAGTAAACTCATTAGAAGAAATTTTAGAGAAACTCGCCAACCCCATCCCCTACTGTCGGTACTGTACGCTGACTTTCAACTATCCCGGCTGGGAAGCGTCAAAGAAAGAGATACAAGAGTGGGTTTAGACCGCAGAAAACCCCCGCAACTATAAAAATCAACGGGTTACGGGGGTTTAAGAATGGCTGGTCAGGAGGGATTTGAACCCCCGACCCGGTGGTTGGCTACCTCCAACATCGAAACAGCCTTTTATAATTCCGTAATAGTTTCCCTCAATTCTATTGAGGTCGCTCGCCTTAATCCCGTCGCCGGCCTTCCAATCGGTTTTGGGTGTTATCAATGCCATAAGTTACCTCCTCCCGTTATTCAAGTGAATAGTGAATTCTGTTACCAACTCGCCATAAACTTCTCCGGCGTACCCCACTGTTTTTTCAGCGTCGCCGTACTGTTGCCCGGCACGAAGCCTATGTCCTCGAAATGCGGGCTGTCTTTGTAACTCCGAAAGTCGCCGCCCCAAAATAGACCAAGCGTTTTCCCGATTGCGCCTACCTTCTCAAAGAACCGGTCGTTGTTTTCG
>LIUJ01000122.1:15371-25032 GCA_001462255.1 Fibrobacteria bacterium GUT77
GTCCGTAGCGTTTCGGTTATTTTAACCGGCAAATCAGCCGTTGCGCACAACTCTACCAAACGCTCCGCCTTGGCGCGTACTACCGGATGTAACTTCTCTATTCCTCTCATCCCCTATCCCGCCTTACGAATAATAGTGATAAACCGGTTAGATGGTATTTGTTTTCCAAATCAGAAATCAGCACATCATGCGCGTAGTCGCTACGATACAACCGCCCATCCAAAACACGCCGCCGACGCGGCATTGCGGCGTCCAATAAAACGGCATCATACGGCTCATACCAATCCTCAACAATGTTACCGATAACCTTATGGTCCTGCCAACACGCCAACACATCCCCCCCAAAAATATCGTAGCCGCGAACAATTATCTGCGTATATCCCTCGCGGCAATGACAACTCGGACCGCCATGACAATATTCGGGATGTATCAGTTCCAAATCCATCTCCGTATATTTCTCTTCTTTATTGATTCCGCCTTTAAAATCTTGTATGCGAAATTCTATCCCTAAAGACTCCCATGTCTTCTTATGCTTTAGTATGTGTTCCTTATGTTCAATAAACAAAAGCTCTTTTACATAAACTTTTATCCCCGCGTTTTTTACGAGCAAAACATTTTTCTTAAACGCTTTAGACATCGTATCAAGTTCAATACGGTTATCAAATGCAGTCCTATGAAACGTAAAACCGATCCTATCAATCTTATCCTTACGCTCAATCAACTCCTTGTAAAATCCTACATCCCCAATACCATTGGTCTGTAACTGAAACTTCGTTCTCCCACCCACATCGTCAAATCTATCCACTATCTCCAATACCGTTTTTTGACAATCATTATGGCTCATCTCGCCGCCGTGCAATTCAACCAAAAATTCCGACGCGTCCGTTAAATGCTTATCTCTCCAAACGCGGAATTGCTCAAGCGTAAACGCGCACTTATTCCCGTACCTATTATCGGGGTATCGTTCGTTATGCCCCCACAGTCGGAAACGTAGTCAGCGCCCCGATGCCGTTGATGTATTGACTCGAAGACCCTCCCGAAGGTAGCGTAAATTTACCGTTCCACGCCGTCCTCTCCGCCCCGTTGATGTGTATTGCCGTGTCTGCTATATGGTTATTGATCTTTTCAACAATAGCGGATGTTATTCCGCTATCGAGCGCCGCGAGTTGTGCGGTCGAGAACTTGGGTACGTCGGCGTTTATTACATTGTCGGTTATACTTGTGTTGTCGCCTGGGGTTAGGCGATCCTGTTTTAAGGCTAATTTCCCCAATATTTCCTCGTTATTCACGACGGCGCGAATAACAACATCTCGCCCGCTATCGTGGGCGTATCCGGTTACGTCGCCGATTAGCGTTATGTTTCGGTCAAGTTCAGACGCTTCACCGCCGCCGCCACCGCCCGTTGGCGCGCCGTTATACCTGCCTATGCGTATAGTTCTAATGTTACTCATAATCGCCCAACCTCCTGCACGTGATCGACTGCCTCATCCCGTCCCCGTATTCCGTATTTATTCGCGTTACCGCGTAATACGCCGCTTTATCAATTCCGCGCTTTTGATATTCCGGCACTATTATTATATCCCCGACCGCTCTCGTAACATCTCCATAGGTGTTAATCTCCGCCGTTACCGGTGCGCCACTGAATATGCTAAGTATGCCGTCGGCTAACTCCGCCGCCTGTTCTTGCGTTTGTACCAATTTATTTTCTGATACCTCGTATTCCCGTCGACCGTACTCCATTATGCTACTCTCCACGCCGCGCACAATCACCATTGTGTCGCCGGCGGCTTCTGGCGTGCCGTCGTCGCCCACTACATACTCGCAATACGGCACGCTCACAACATTTACCACGTCGTCGCGGCGCATCATCGGATTTTTTTCCACGTAGTCGCGTTGCGTTATCTTTTCGGCGTTCACGATTATTTCCAACCTGTCGCTCGACCAAAAATTATTTATGCGCTTTACACGCAGTATGTCGGCGCAATCGGTATTCCCCCTATCGGCCGCAATCGCTTTCTCGGCCTCGGTGGGGTTGTCCATAAACGCGTACGCCGACCCCGCCTCCGCCACCGTACGAATCACGTCAAAATACGACTGTCTCTCAAAGTACGCGAGCGGAATCGTTACGGTCCGCAATTCCTGGTCAATATCATATTCCAAATCCATCATAGGGCCGTAAGACATGCGTAGATCGCCAAGTACGTCGGATAATATATCGTATAGATTTTCGCCGTCCCAATGGCTTCGGGCGGCGACATCGTCAACCGTATTGAATCCGCCTATGCCATTGTACTCAACATCCTGCAACATTCCCAACCGGTCAAGCGCCGTAGTTGACGCCGTTGTTCCCGACTCCGGGATGTTCCAATCGCCCGTCCAAAATACCCCTTTTGGCGCGTAGAGCGTATCGCCGGCGTCGCCGTCGATTTTAAATCCGAGGAACGGTTCTACACGGCGTCCCGCCATCGCTAAATTATTGTAGGCGGAGGTGGTGTTGCCGCGAAAATATTTATCGTCTATGTTTTGCAACGACAGCGTGAGCTCGTTCGCGGAAACGTTTCCGAACGGTAGCGTTCCAACCGCGCCGTCGGCCTCCTCCAGTACGGCCATATCAACGATATCGGAACCGTCGCGCTCCGCCGTAAATTTGTCATAAGCCGCCGTAATTTTAACGAACCCGCCGGCTTTGTTCCACCTTGTTATCTTAAATTCAAGCGCGTTGACGTTTTGCAGATTAACGCCGAAATTACCAAGGTACGCGACCGACGTGTTTCCCGTTACGTATACGGTTTTTATTGTTACCCCGTCGCTCTTTGCCGTTACGGTAAAATCAACCGGGTATTCTCCCATCGGGGTATCTCCGTTTAGGATAAACCCGAATACCGTCATGTGCGGAAACGATACGACAATCGTTTGCGCGTTTGCGAACGCGCCGGCGCTACCCGATATGTCGGCGCCGCGCCACCCGATTAAATACCCGGACGCGCTCAATCCGTCCTCCGATATTTCCGGCATCGCGCAAAAGGTTCCGTCGAGCGTACAGAAAGATTCGGAACCGTTAATCGTCGCGGCAAACATCCATTTCTTTTGTATCCCTATTCCGTATACGGTCTGCCTCGGCGCCGATCCCCTGTTGTTGGTGTTCGCCGTCGCAATAGCCTCGTCGGCGCCGCGCCCCGCCCAGGTAATATTTACCTTTGCCGTGGGGTAGCGCACGGTCTTTTTCGACTCGCTCTTCAGCCGTATTTCGGTTATCGCGTCCACGTCACACCTCTTCAAACTCAATGGTTACGCTTTCCCATAAGCCGCCAAAAACGTTCGATACGCGAGTCTTTGAAAAAGCTTTCATAAGCACCGTGTATTTATCGTTTCTATGCATACCATCTATAAATTTTCTGATTTCCATATTTATCTCGTCGCCGGAGTGTTTGCTATAAAACGTGTCCCACCGCTCAAGCTCGGCATTGTCCATATAGCTATAAGACAATGTAATGGTTTTCTTAGAAGCGGTTATGTCGCGGCGCAACGTACCGTCCGCCGACCGATCCTCGCGGGCGATCATTGTCGTTGCCTCGCTATACTTGCGCCCAAACGCGGATGGGATAAATGTAACATCATTTCCCGCCGTTATTAGTATCATTGTAGGTTGAATCACGTTACCCCCCTCCGTGCGTTGTCCGCCGCGATGAATTGATTTATTTTACGCGCGAACTGCTTTGCGCTGTAATCGTCCGCGACAATGTTCCCGGCGTTGATGTTTATGGTATAGTGCACATTGTTTACGGATTCCCCGCCCATATTTTCCATAAGTCTGCCGGCTAACCGCTCAACTCCGGTATCCATCGGGAGGATCAATTCGTCCTGCCGCCCTTCACCCACGAGTCCGTGGACGCCGCCGCGACCGCCCTGGATGAGCGCCCCGGCCTCAAAAGGCGCCGGCGTGGACGCTATCGCCGCCGTTTGCGCAACGCCGAGCGCGCCCACGACTCCGGCCATCACCGGCCCCGCAATCGGGCCTAAGTCGGCGAGCGCTTTCACTATGGCCTGCGCCGTGTTGATTACGGTGTTGAATATCCCCAAAGCCTTTTCCCGCGTCGCTTGCTCACGCTGTATCGCCAATGTTTTCGCGTCGCGCTCGGCGTCGAGGGCGGCAAGCTGCTTGGCGCGCTCTTCTTCGTCCGTTACGCTCGCCTCAATCGTTTCTTTGCGTTTTTTGTAGCTTCTGTCGATTCGCATCTGCTCGTTGGACGAGAACGCGGATAAGACCGAACCCAGTTGATTAACAGCGGAAACCATTCCGGAAACAAAGCCCTGAGCGTACTGCTTGTTCAGCGCCGCCCGTGCCGCGTTACCCTCCTTCGTAATTTCCGTTAATTCAGCGTCCGCGTTCTTTGCCGCGGCGACACGCTGTTGTTCTAAATTCTCAAATTCTAAACCGTACCTCTCTCTTATTGCGCTTGTGTCCGTAAACGCCTTTTCCGCCTCCTCGATCTCTGCGTCGTACTGCCTTTGCATCGCTTCCTTTTTCGCGTCGAACTCGGCCTCGGCGATTTGCTTTGCGTTGTTTACTTGTAGCGTGCGCATCTCTACATCGTGCGCGATTTGCGCCGCCTTTACGTCGCCGCCGCGCTTTTGAATCTCTGTCAGTTCAGCCCGATGGACATCCCGCAAAGCGGATTCTGCGTCGTCGGCGTCGCGTTTCATCCCCTCCATGGCGATATTACGCTTCGCCTCGTTTAAGTCAGCCGCATACTTCATCTCCGTTTGGCGGCGCTCTTCCAAATACTTGTCCGCTTCGCGCCCCTGTTCCTCCCAGTAATCTTGGTCTTTTTCAATCATTTCTTGACGCATTGCGTCGTAATGTTTTAATACGGTCTCTAATTGCGCGTCCGTTGCCCCAAGCCTCTGCGCCTTTTCTAATTCAGCCTGCTCTCCCATGTACAGGAGTTTCATCTCCGTTTTGCCCATCTTGTTATACGCGTCCTCGTGCGCATTTAATAGCCCGGAGAGCTCTTCTTTGCGGTTGCGTAATTCTTCAGCGTTGCGTTTCGCGCGATCCTCGGCGGCTTTGGCCTCTTCTTCCTGTTTCTTTTTCAACTGCGCCATCTCGTACTCGGTTAAACGCTTTTCAACCTTTCGTCCTTCGAGGTTAGCCCGGAGCGCTTGGCGCCGCGTCTCTTCTTCTTCCGCGTTCATTTTGGCAAGGCCGGACTGAATGCGCGCTTGATTAGCGGCGGCGGCTACAAATCCTATTATTACCAAAATTACGCTTTGTATGGGGCCATCCAGTTTTCCAAACGCCAACGCAACGCTACCCACCGCATCAGCAAATAGATGGACAGCGGGAATAACTGTACTTTGTATTAACGGGATTACTTGTTCATTGAGAATAGGCATAAAACGATTAGCAATTTCCATACCAATGGCGGCGAATTGCGCCTTTAGTTTATCAACGGATATCCTGAAATCGTTCGCTTTATTTATAGCTTCGCCGCCCATCACTAGGCCAAGATTATGTGCTTCCCCGCGAACCCTTTGCATCTCTGCCGCTGACATACCGAGAATTGGCGCAACGTCCTTGAGGCTTTTTCCAAAAATATCTTGTGCAAGGGCGTTGCGCTCCGTAATATTGTCCATTCTTTGTAGGCCATTGATAATTTCGGGGAATAGCTTGTTCATGTCACGGGCGTTGCCGTTGACGTCTAGGACGTTGATTCCTAATTGGTCAAGAGCTTTAGCGGCGGAACCGGTGCCCTGTGCTATGTCGGGGAGAGAATTTGATAATTTTTGAATAACGCTGAGAAACCCGTCGCTCGACACGCCGGCGACGCGTGCTACGTGCTCAAACTCTTGTATGGCGTCGGTAGAAAGGCCGGTTATTTGTGAGAGGTCAAGGAGATGGTCAGCGGCTTGGCCTGTCTTTATGGCAAGCGTCCCAATAGCCGTACCGACTGAGGCAAGTGGTAAGGTTAGGTTCTTAGAAAGAAAAGTACCAAACGTATTAACATCTTTTGCAAATTTTCCGAGCTTATCCGCGAGGTCTGAAACACCTTTATCTAACTTACGAACATCCTTAAACGCCTGGTCTATATTGTTTATTGCAACATACCCAACTAACTTAAAAATCTCAGCGCCCGCACTCATAACGCCCTCCGCTCGTTTAATTTTGAGGCGGAAAGCAAAAAGGACGCCATTATAGATTGCGCGTAGCTGTGGCTACGTTGCGCTACCTACAATGTGCGTCCCTCTATGTTATGGATGTTACCGTACTTACTTCTACGGCAAGACCAAGGTAGTAGCAAACGCTACTTTCGGGGTGGCACGGCGCGGTCTTTTTGCTAACCGCGATAATAAAATATATAAAAAAAATCTAACTTCCCATATTAAGGAAAACATATCCTATCGCCCGTTTACGGCGTCTATCCGCCGCCTCTTCTTCCTGAATCTTTTGTAACAATGGACATCTTTTAACCGCTTCTTCTTTCGCCTCTTTTTCGGCTTCAAGCCTTTTGCTTGCTTGTTTAAATGGGTCGTCTTTAATATCCACTGCTACGTACAAAACAAGCGCTAATGGCACGGACAGAACAAACGCCCACCCCGCCGCGCTGTATTCGCCAAGTATAATGAACAATATACAAAGAGCGATTATGCCCACAATGACGACTGCAATAATTTGGGCGAGGATACCTTGAGGTTCTTGTTTTACGGTTTGTTCTTCCATAATATGCCCCCTTACCTATAATATAACATAATCCGGCACCGAGGTCAACTTTTTTTACTTTTTTTGTGGGTTAAACAGGCCGCCCTGCGTCACTGCGGCCAGCCTTAACGGCTTTATCCATCAGCCCTAATATATCCTCATCGTCCAATTCGGACGGTTTAAGCACGGTCTTTTGTAGCCGGTAGTAGCATTTGTCCTCCGCGTCATAGCAAATCAACGTGCCGTCAGGTTTTTGGATACAGTCTTTTTCAACTATTACGCCCATACTAAAACCTCCTCGCGTTCGGGTTTTATGTGAAAGGTTATATAACGGTTTATAATATACCATAAGCCAAGCCGGAACGCAACTGTTTTCTTAATTCTTTTGCACCCCAGTCAGAACCTTGTCCGCCCACTGATACAGCGCCCCCGTGTCCTTGACCTTTTCGCCCTCCAACTTGGCCAGCCCGTAGTGCCGGCAAAACGCCCCCCAAGCCATATCTCCGCCGGCCCCTTGTAGCCACGCGGTAAACGCCGCGTAGCGCATTGCGGCCTCCGCCTCTCGGCGCCGATCCCGCATGACGGCGTTTGCCATTCCTAAAAACTCGCCGAATGGCAGCGCATTCAGTTCCTTGCCGGTCAGGCACCAAACCGTTTGGACGGCGTCTAATCGCTCCCGGTGGTTTTCACGGAAGCGATAATCTTCTTGTACAGCCGAGAGGCATTCGAGAAAAAAGCCTTCGACTCCGGATTGTTGACGATCTATTCGATGGTGTCGAGAAGCGCCCCCGGCGGTCGGGCTTTGAATTTATCCGCCGTTACTCCGTTGAGCGAGGCGAACCAACTAACAAGTAATTCTTGACAGTTGACCAAGCACTCGCCAAGGAGGTACGAGGCGAGCGCCACGCCGCGCTCGCCCCCGGATTCATCATTTCGACTTCGCTCAATGACCGCTTCTCCCGACCCGCCGCCGTCGGCTTTCAGTAGGCCGCCCAGCTTGCTACCGTTGCCGATGGCGGCCTGAAGCAACGCGGCGACGGCGAATATGTCGGCTACTGTGTATGCCCTCATTACGCCGCTTCTCCTTCCGGCCAAATGATCTCCCACGGCTCGCTGTCGAGGTCGTCCACGCCGTAAGACCCGGTGAACGTAACGGCCAGCACCGCCTCGTCTTTGTCCACACCTGCTTCAGGTACGATTTAAATTGGAATCCGTTCATCATTTCTTTTGCCCCGGCCTTATTTCCCGCGTTATAATGATTTTGTCCCGGCGCCCCTCCTCGGCGCGCTGAATCGTTATGATGTCAAATTCCCGCCCGTCAAATTCTATCTTATCCCCTTCGTCAACCTCTACCGAGCCGTCAACGGTTATGCGGTGCGTGGCCTCTACCGACACGCTTTGAAATTTTACGCGTTGCGTTTCGGATAGCGGCTCAACGCTTGCCCAGTAGGGGCCTCCCGTCGTTTGAGTCGTCGTAGCGAACCCGCCGGCTACACGTTCACGCGCTACGCGCAATACCGTTATCCGACGCCGCCGCGACCGCGCAACGCTTCTCGGCGTCCGCCAAAAGCTCCTCGCGCCCACTCACTTTGGCCTTTGTCTGCGGATACGCCGGATTCGCCACCGGCCCCACCTCAAACAGTTGCGCCGATATTATCTCACGGTGAAATACGCCGTTCTCATCGCGGGTAACTATGTCGCCGCCGTCGTCCACCCTAAACGCGAACGAGGCCCCGCGAATGTTACGGCGCTTCAAATTTACGATAAGGTCGTTGCCGTAAGACGTAGGCGGAATCGGCGCCTTAAAGCGAAGGCCCTGGGGCGTGTCGGAGAGCTCCAGCGGCGGCTTGCTTCGCGTAGTCGCGAGAATCCGCGCCAAATCGTGGTCGATGTAACTTTTTATCTCCTCGTCGCCGTTCACGGAACGCGACAGCGCCCCCGAGCGAATCTTCTCTAAGTAGCCCTCAAACAGTTCAACCTCGCGGTCATACACCACGCCCAAACCCTCCGCGTAGGCCTGCGCCGCGCCGTTCGTAGCGTCGCCGTCGCGGAGTTCCATCTCGTCAACGGAGATTACCCTTTTTTCAAGAACCGACATTATACGTCTCTCCTTTCACCGCTCTCTCAAGCGGCGTCATGTTCATAGGCACGAGGCGAACCTTGCCCAAATCATCCGACAATGGATTTCTATCCTCAAGCTCTCTCATCTCGTCTATATCGTATATTCCCAAGCTCGCCGCCGTTTTGTACGCCTCCATGCGGTCTTTTACATTGCCGCGCAACAGCCCGTCCATGGTAAATTTGCAATAGTAATCGTCGTCGTCCCCAAGTAGTTTATTGTTTACTTCGTACTCCCACTGCGTACACAGCGGCTGCATTGTAAACGTAATAAACCCGTCCTTCATCTCCGCTATGCCGGTTCCCCACGACGTAGTCTTTTCGTGCGCCTGAAGCATAAAGAGCGGCACGTTGTAAATTCGCGCTATCTCCTCCACGTCGAACTTGCGCGTTTCGAGATACTGCGCGTCCTCCGGCGGTAGCCCCACGCGCTCAAACTTCACCCCGGCCTCCAACACCATAAGCCGGTGAGAGTTGCCGAGGCCGGAATAACCTTTCATTTTCTCCTCAAACGATTCTTCTTTCTCCTCCGTCCCGTAGTCCACGCCGGAGATGATACCAGCCGGATTCACCCCCTGCCCGAATGTCCGCGCCCCGAACTCACGCACGGCAAGCGCCGATCCAAGCGTTTCGCGGTGAACGCCGACCGGCGACAGCCAACCGCCGTCGAGCGTGGAGTAATAAGGGAATAGTATCAGCTGGTCGGGGCGCAGTTTGCAAAATAAAAAGGACACTGCGGTGTTGTTACACCACAATGCCCTATTTGCAAGAAGTTATTAGGCGAAGCGTACTATTTATGTCGAGACTGTCCCAGAATCCGTGTAAACCGATTTTGTCAGATCT
>LIUJ01000123.1 GCA_001462255.1 Fibrobacteria bacterium GUT77
CTATCCGCAAATAAAGATATGGCCCAACGAATTGTACGCGTACGGCGAGGAACCGCCCGACGACGATCCCCAATGGGGCTATGCAAGCCTGTTCCTTTCCGGTTACGACTACGTTCAAAAAGACGGCGCGGACATAGCCGGTTTTTACGCCGACAGAACCCAGGCGCGCGTGGTAAACGCCGCGTCGTTCAGTTTCAAGCTTGCCGAATTTAAAATTACGCCTAACCCGAATAATCCGGACCTGCGCCCCGTAGAGTACAGGCTGGATCCTTCGGGCGTTCACATACCTTTTGCCGCTGGCAGGGTTTTTAATTTTAAAATAAGAACAAAGGACACGTCGTCGGATCCGCTAAATAAGGGATTCCCGACCGACGAAGGCCCCTTTATCGAAGGCGTTTTCCCGCCGCTGAATTACAATACGCCCGAAGAAAATTCTTTCCAGTACAGGGGCGAACCCGTTAAGATTCTTGTTTTCAATTCCGATTCAAGGCCGACGGTGGAGATAAACAACGACGATATATCCAAGGCGGAACTGGACGCCAAACCCAATATCTATATAACCGAGCCGACCTCAAAGAAGATCGCCGTTAACAAATCCGGGCGGGACGATTTCCGCCTGCGCCTGCTTGTTACGTTCGCCAAGGGCGGCACGCTGCAGAACGCGAAACTGCGGTACATACATGAGGGCACGAACCGGTACGGGGACCTTGAATGGGGCGATTCCGACGGCGACGGTGTTGCCGATCCCAACGGCGTTCCTTACGGCGACGGCACGGTATTTACCTTTACCGCGACGGGCGGGCTTAAGGAAACGGATCCTCAAAACCCGGGGTACAATAAAGATATTTTCACCTCCAGTTCCGAGCCTTATACTCTTATTTTCACCATAAGATCCAACGAGATAAATACGGATTACCGTTATGTGGTGTACATGGACGGAACCCCGCCCGAGGTATCCATACTTTCGGTTACGGGCTCAATCGAAAATAAAGTAAGCGGCGCCGCCGATGTCGCGGGCATTGAGGGCGGAAAAATAAACGCCAATCCTTACACGGTGAACGGCAACATACAGGTAAGGGTTGACCGCAAGGACAATTCCGGCATTATGGCTTTCAGGCCGGACGCCGGTATGGGAGAAAATCCGCCCGGAAGCGAGCTTGATTTCCCGATGGTCAAGTGGATTGTCGAAGAAGCCTCCCCCGCGGATTTGACGAAACCGTCGGGCAATGTAATAGATAGGCTGCAGACGTACATTGACAACCCGTCATCCGCCAATCTGGGGTTCTTCAAAGATATAAAAGACACGCAGAGTTCTTCGTTAACGGCGTTAACATCCGGCTGGGTAAGGCGGCCTATAGCGAATCCGCAAAACGAAGCGGACGGCAGTAACCACTTTAAGCTTAACACAAGCCGCTGGGACAACGGTATGTATCTGTGGTTATACGTCATTGCCATGGATCAGGTGCAGAACCTGGGCTTTGTCGCCCAGCTGATCAAAGTGGACCAAAGTAAAGACATACCGGAGCCCAAATCGTCGCCTCTGGATACTAAAAACGCCGGCGGTACTACCATAGACGGTTATGATGATTTGTATGTGAATGTTACCGTCAGTAATAACGGCAGCAGCCGCAACCCGAATGTAATGGCGGGCAACTGGGACACGACGAAGGGAACAAGCAATAACATTCTTAAAGGCGAAGAGGGCATCAGCCTGACTTTTACCGACGACGACGGAATAGACCTTAACACCGGAGTTAAAATATACCTGACGGACCTTAACGTACTTAATACGGTTACGTATAACATAACGAAAGAGCTTACCCCGGCGCAGGTTAAGGACGTATTGAGGTCCGGCCACGAAAGGGAGTGGTCCGGAACGCTCGGCCAGAAGACGATGGCCACGGTTCTGTTCGGTTCCGGCGACGTTCTTCCGGACGGGATGTATAAAATTGAATTTGAGGTAAAGGACGATGTTAATAAAAAAATAAAAATAGAGCCGCCTGAAAACCCGGGCGACACGCCGGCGGCCGCGGAGTCCGGAAAGATTGAATATATCTTCGCGGTGTTTACGACAAAGCCGAATGTGGAAATAAAAACCCCGGACGAAAACGCGTGGGGAAGCGACAAGCCGATTCCCGTTTCCGGAACGGTAAAAAGCCGGTTTGAAATACAGTACGCGTGGATAACATTTACGCCTAACGTGGCGGCTCCGGGCGCGAACCCGCTGCCCATAAACATTCCCCTTACACGGGCGGCAGCCGCGGCGCCGGGAACGCCGGATTACGGCTATTACGTATATGACTGGGAATACGCGGGCGGGGTTATTTTCCAGCCCGGATATGCTTTTAGTACCGCCGAGCGGGAATTCACCGTGGAAGCGTGGGACAGGATCGGCAATGACGGTTACGCGACGCGCAAAGTGCAGGTTGACGGCACGCCGCCTGACGTTACGCTGTCCGAATTTAATTACGGCCGCTCTCCGGATGTGGAAAACGGCCAGTCGGTTACGTACCTGTACGGCAAGGTCGCCTTTACGGTCAGCGCCACGGACACCAACGGTATGTTTGAAGGCGATGACCAGAACAATTCCGGCATAAAATGGTGGGTTCTCCCGAAAACCGCCGCGGAGCCTTCATGGAACACGGCCCCCGCTGTTTATCCCAGCATAGCGGGTACCCAGCCCAATCCCCCGCCAAGCGCTTCCTGGACAGGCGGCGGCAATTTCTTGAAAACGGATATGAAGGACGGCGGAAAATACATAGGCGTTATTGACACCAGGTATCTGGCGGACTTTAGCACGGGTACCGAATACAAACTTTGCATTATCGCCATGGACAAGGCCGGAAACACGAGCTTTTATAAAGTTACCAGCGCGACGGGCGTTACTCCGGTAGTTACTACCAACGCCTATGAAACCTTCAGGGTTGACCAGACCAGGGACTATCCCTTTATATATGAAGATACCATTAACCCGCAGTTGAACAGCGTTTTCGGCGGGTCAACAGTGGTCATTTCCGGCACTGTCGGCGACGCCGATTTGTTTAACTCGAAAAACCAGACAAAGAGAAACAAGTATGTGGAGATACGCTTCCCCACAATTGACGCGTCAGGCAATCCTAACGGGTGGATGGCATGGATACCGATACAGATTAACGAGGACACCAACAACGCTTCCCTTGGCGGCATTGATCCTTCGGGCGCTATTGTTTACAAGTTTAACCCCGCCGGTACGGCGGCGGCCGGTTATCTTTCCGGCGACGGAATCAAGAGCTACCAGATAAGGGTAACGGACGAACCCGACGGGCCTACCGCGGCCGAAACTGCCGCAGGCGCCAAGTTCTACGGAAAGAATCCGGACGGCGCCAAAACGGGCGATCCTAATTATCACGGGCCGGTATACAAAGTATTCCCCAAGGAATCCGATTCGTTCAACGATACGTACAAATTCTACGTGGATAAAACCAAACCGGAAATTTTCTTTAACCTGTATGATCCTACTGCCGGGCATGAAAATAACGTCTCGGTCCGCCCGACTTTCTCAAAGTGGACCCAATTGAAAGAGGCGCTCAACAATAGTCCCGTAAGCAATAAACCTGACGGCACGCCAACCAAGGGAAATTATATAAAAGAGTACAAGCTTACAGACCTGATTATGAGTTGGGACATCACGACCGCTTCGGGGCCGTTATCCTTTAACAAGACCCTTTTGGACAACCCGCCCGATCCGGCCGTTCCCGGGGAATACCCCTGGAACTTAAGCGGTTTTACAATTGCCGATGATACCAGACTTGAAAATATTTTCAAACAGGCGCCGCAGGGTCAGCAAATTCTAACATTCGAAGCGACGGACCTGGTCCCGCTGACGGGCAGGGTTACATGGATCTTCGCCAAAGACACGCAGGGGCCGTCGATTGAATTCGGCAATATTACAAGGACGATAAAACGAACGCCGGCACCGGCACTTGCAATGGCGAGCGCCTTCCCCGGCGGCTGGCCGCCGAATTCCACGGATTGGAATACCGCGTGGGATAGCGTTAGCTGGAGCGGCGCTACATGGAAAGAAATTATAACGAACTGGCCGTCCGAGTACGCTTTTAAAGCCGCCGCCGAGGTTGTTGACCTGCTTATAAAAGAAAACGATAATTATAATAAATCGCCAAGCACGGTTATAGGCGATCCTGATGACAATGCCGGCACCGCGGCCGTTATAAAAGGTTCTTTCTCCGACGATTATTCGTCAGTCAGAAAACTCGTGCCGGCGAATGTCAAGACTTACTTCTATTACCGTTTCAAATACAAGAACGGCACTTTACAGCCTATTCCGGCAAGCATGGTAGGCGGCCTTCAGAAAGTTACTCTGGCAAACACCGGCTGGCAGGGCGCGGGATCTTCCGACTGGATTCAAAAAGAAATAGAAGCGCCGCAGGGCAACCAGAATGAAAAATCCGCAAACTGGGAAATAAAACTTAACACGGCCAACGGCTTTACCGGCTCCGACGGCGAAAATTGGGTTGATATAAGAATGGAAGATACAGCCGGTAATATTTCCGAAATATTCAACGTGGCTTTCCTTGTCGACCGCGCCCCGCCCTTACTGGGCAGTTACACCGGCACCGGCAATACATTCAAGTCCGGCGACTTTATTGTTAAAAGCGTTACCGGTTATACCGGTACCGACCCCGCGATACCCGGACCGCTGGACGTAGACAAGCGCGTGTTCGGCGCGGCGGGCGCGGACGCGACGGATACCGCCATTGTGTTCCAGGTTAGGGGAAGGGTTAACGATTATAACCTGAGTAATTTGAAGGTAATTATAGGTCAGGACGGTACTACCTCTTATACGGTTACCGCGTCCGCTGATATAGATTTACTCAAGAGTTCCGCCAACCCGCCCGCTACCGGAACCGGTGTTACCTATACGGCAGACTCCGACGGCCACAACACGCGGCTTTCGCTGACAGGACCGTATGTGGCGGGCACCGATACGGCTTATACCTCTACCAGTACAGGCACCCCCGAATGGGAATGGACCATGAATATTCTGGGAAAGGACGCGTACGGACTCAGGCTGGCCGCGGGTAGTAACGCCGACAGCAACCGCCGTTACATAAGGGTGACGGCGACCGACAAGGCTGGTAAGAGGGCCGCCGCGCCCGAGGTGCCGGACTGGTACTTCTACCTTGATACCAAAAAGCCGGACATTGAATACACGAACCTGGAAAAAGGAAGATCCGGTTCTTCCTTTGAAAGGGATGTCAAACTTTCCGGCCTTGTAAGCGACGACACCAGGATTAAGGACGTTAGGTACATAATCGGCAGATGGAATTATTCGACAAAGGTCTGGAACTGGTATGACGGCGGCACCTGGACCCCAACACAGCCGACAGACCTTACAAAATGGTCAAGCGCGTTTGCAAGCGATACAAACCCGACGCGGCAGACGACAATGGAATGGGCCATAGACAACGCAAAGCTGAACGCGACGGGCAAATACCCGACAGATCTTCTGAAAACGGAAGGCCAATACAGGATCGATCTGTATGTAACCGACTTCTCGCTTGGCGCCGGTAATCCCAATGACACAAGGCAGGGGAATAATGACGAACTTAGCGTCTCGCCTAACGGATTTATGGATTACGGAGGAAAAGTCTCGGCGCGGGTGTTCTATATTGACATGGCGGATCCTGTTCTTAAATGGGCTGCTAATATAGAAGAAAAAACGTATTTTAGAAACGAAGTTACCGCCGCCAACAAGGGCCAGGTAATCTTTGGGTTTGAAGCCGGCGACGGCAATACCCTGCTAAAATGGACCGCCGTAATTAAAGATAAAGACGGTAATATTGTCAAAAACGGAAGTACGGAATGGGATGCCGGAAAAGATAAGACGTCGATAGCCATACCGGTTCCCGCTACCGTTGCTCCTTCGGCCGCGGGTAATATTAACGACGCGACGGCAATAGACGTGCGGAATTTTGAAATTAAGCCGTTTATGACCGTTGACGGGACTTCCGGAGGGAACGCTCTTGACCTTGGCGCGGCCGTTCTGCCGATTTATACCATAACAATTACCGTAACGGACGGGGCAAACAGGACAAGCAGTATTTCCAAGCAGTTTACGCTGGACAACACGCCGCCGGAATTTATTAAAGAAAGATACCAGCCGCTAAGTTACAAATGGGGCGATAACGACAAACCCGCCGCCTCCGAAGGTACGCCGGCGCGTTCTTACTCTTATGATGCCATAACCGGAAAATTAAGTATCCGGGGCGGTACAAAGGATAACAGCAACCAGATAAAGAGCATATCCTACTATGTGGTAAACAGCGCCGACAGTTCAAGTTTTGCCAGTTACCCGAATCCGTCAGCGCTGGCGGATAGTAAGTGGCGTACTACCAAGGGTACGGGCGACGCGTCCCCCGATATTAAGGACGGCGATACTACACTGGTGCAGTTTGACGAGGGAACCCTGTTCGCGTGGAGCATAATCGCGCCCCAGACCACCCAGTTCATTAGCGGCGGCACGACCGCAAAGAGTTACGCGCAACAGGTAACGACCAACGGTAATCCGCTTGCCGGCGGCACGCCTGTGTCGACCAATAAATATAATGATTTTACTTTTACTTATAACAACATCAGCCAGGCTACAACCGTCGCGCCCGATAGCAATAAAACCGTACCCTATCTTACATTCCCGGACCTTAACAACCCGGACAGTCCGTCAGGCAACCCCAAGGCTATTTACGGCAACGACGGCGTGGGTATGTTTACCGTGTACGTGCGGGCCGAAGACGCGGCGGGCAACGTGGCTTATGATGTCCTGAAATACTGGATATGGCCGGAAGGCGACAGGCCCATTGTCACCGCGATTAATAACCCGGACAGCAGTAAACTGCCGGTAAAGGCGGAACGCCTGCTTAACGGAACCATACGCCTGAGCGGAATGGCAAAGGACAACGAGCGGGTTAAGTACGTGTGGTTCAGGCTGATGCCGTCCTCAACAGACGCGGCCGGAGTTACCACAATCACCGGCGCGCCCTACGAAAATCTTAAAATACCCGTGTGGAAAGAAAACAATGCCGAAGGCCTTCCTATAGGCGGACCCTGGGACGCGGATTCCGGAACACAGACCGCCGTAGACGGTACGACTATCGGCGCGATTAAAATCGGCGATCCTTTGGCTACTTCTTTGGGTCACACGGGCGGCTGGTATAAAGCAAACGGCGGCAATTCAAAGGAAGTAAGCTGGTGGGCTATTGTTAATACGGACGGCGAGCTTAATCCTACGGGAGACGCTGATACCAAGGAGTTTACGGTCGAGGTGCGCGCCCAGGACGTTACCTTTGACGAGTTCAATGACAGATGGATGCCCTATGTTATTCCGGGCGGTTATATGGGAATGGCAAGCGCCATAACCAAGGTGTCCAGAACGGCCGCGTGGGTGGTAGCCAACGCGCCGGTTCTTGACCCCAAGAAAATTTCGTCCGCTCCGTCTGTTCCAACTCCAATCTGGTACGATCTGGACGCTATCAGCCTGCAGGACCGTTCTTCCTACAAGGTAACGGTAACGCATACCATAGGCCTTTCCGCCATACGCTGGTCGCCGACCCAATGGTATAAGGACAAGAGCCCCGGCGCTACGGATATAGGCGTTTTCCGGGCCAATCCCAATATCGACGTGTTCAACCTTTTGGCTGTAAACCCCTCGGATTATCCCGCATACGTGCCCGGCACCTCGTATGTCTGGCTTAATTCC
>LIUJ01000124.1:0-207 GCA_001462255.1 Fibrobacteria bacterium GUT77
GTAAAAAACCGTGTTTCCGAATGTGTCAATTATGGAAGCCCTGATAAGGGCGAAATCGGCGTGGAGGGCGGGTTCCAGCAGAAAGTCCTTGCCGTCAATAGTAATAACCTGTTTGCCCTCGGCTATCAGAGTTCCCACTCCGGTCGGCGTAAGAACGCCGCCAAGTCCCGCGCCGCCCGCCCTTATCCGTTCCGCGAGCGTCCCCTG
>LIUJ01000124.1:388-3507 GCA_001462255.1 Fibrobacteria bacterium GUT77
CCCCTGGGGAACCAGCGTCAATTCCAGCTTGTCGGCCTCGACATCGGTATTGCTGCGTCTTGCAACTTCGGGGTTAAGCCCCACATGGGACGCGATAAGGCGTTTTACCTGTCCGTTGCTTATAAGCCTGCCGACGCCTTTGTCCGGCCATCCGCCGTCATTGCAAATAATGGTAAGGTTTTTAACGCCTTTTTTTACCAACGCGTCAATTAAAATCTCCGGCGTGCCGCAGACCATAAAACCGCCGACCATAATAACGGAACCGTCTTTTATGGGGGCTATAGCCTCACCGCTTGAGTTTAATACTTTATTCCGCATCTACGCGTCCACGACAAAGAGACAACTTAGAATCAATATTCCAGAGAGACGCCTGTTTTCAATGCTGCTAACCGGCGGCTTAAATCTTCCTCGCTTTGGGGATTCTCCATGGAAAGGTAAAGGTAGAAAAGCACATCAGGATTAGTCCTGCGCGGTTTTAGGATCGTTCCTATAAAACCGTTGTTGTCTTTGGGAACCAACACCGCTTTTTCGTCAAAGGGAGGTTTTGCCGCAACCAGATCATTCCAATTTTCCAGAGCGTCAGTTCCCAGTTTCGGATCCGGTTTAATATTCCGGTAGAAATTAATGTATTCCTTGCCCCTTTGATCGCGGGTCAGGATAATCCTGCGGATGCCGAATTCAAGTTTACCGTTGATTTTGTACCACGAAGGCGCCAGAAACAACTCGGAACGGGCATTCCAGTCAAATACCTGGTTGTCGGCGCTGAAAGACAGGGGGCCGCTGCTGAAAGAAAAGTTCTGTTCCCCGTTTTTCCAATTAAAGCGTATGTCCTTTAGAAAATCGGGAATAAACCGTTTAAGGGCGATAAAATTATTCCATTCTTCAAAAGAACCGTCATAGGCCGCAAAAAGATGATCGCATATCTTATGCAGATCCCATTCGTAAACGTGAAGAGAATCACTGTCCTGCTTGGTTGAAACAATGACCGGTCCGTTAGGCAGGGGGAGGATATACATTATCATGATTTGGTCTTCAAAGCCTATGAGCCAATAGGCGCTAATCCATGTTCTTCCCAACGCGTCCCGGAAAGATCCCGTGGACGAAGGCGCCCCATAAGAGAGTATCCGGTATTTGTCACTGCCCCAAAGGGTTCTGTCGGTGCGGATATTGCCGAGGATCGTATCCATGATATATTTCGTATCGGTGTTCACTTTTTCTACGGATACGGAAAGGGGTCTTTTAAGTTTATAGAAATTCATTTCGTTTACCGAAGCGTGATACAGCCGCCCGTCATCATCCAGTTGATAACCTTTTCTCTCCAAACCCGAAAGTTTCCAGTTATCGTCATTGGCGTCCACAAAACTGATTTCCGGATTAATTGTCGAATAGGAACTGTTAAGCAGGTATGCGTTGTTCGGCCCGGAAAGGTATTCCGGCGCTTCCTTAAAAAGCGCTTCCATGGACTTGTCATAAAAATTGTTGTAAGCCTCGCAGATTGACTTTCTTACATTGGTGTAAGAATCCGGCAGTTTCGCCTTGTATTCAAGAATACTGCGCAGACTCTTTGACAACAGAATCAAGTGGGTTACCCTGTGCTTTAGACGGTAAGGCAGTTCAGACCGGCTGCCGCCGAGAACGACCTCCGCCGGAACCGAATACAGAATATTTTCCCTAAGCCCCTGCACCACAGCGACGACTTTTCCGTCCGGAGTTACCAGCGGCCCGCCTGAATTTCCCGGATTGCCGTCCGCCGAACTTTTAAGCAGGTTCCAGCGGCCTGAATCTTCTTCGGGAACGGTGCCAAGTACAAGCCCGTTCCGCACCACCACGCCTTCTCCCAGGGCGTTTCCTATACTAAAGACAGGATCGCCGATTTTGAAATTCTTTTCAAATTGAAGATATTGCTCAAAGGTTTTTCCCTTCACGGTAAAAATAAGGTAGTCCTTTTCTTTGGAACCGCCGACAATCTGATCCACTTCGTTGACGTTTCCTTTTGAATCCCGGATATAGTATTTGGAAATAACCATGCTTTCATAACCCAAGTTGATCACATGGAAGGCGGTTACCAACTCTGTTTGGGAAATGGCAAACGCCGTTCCTATGGAAATATATTTGTCATTCCTGATTCTAAAAGGAACAGTATCCCAATTCAATTCTTTTTCGTAAACCACGGGACCTTCGGTCGGTTTTTCCACAACTACTTCAAAAACGGCGTTTTGAACCATGTCAAGAGTAGCGCCGGATAATAGAGTGGAGGCGGGTAACGGTTTCGACTCCGAAGACTGCGAAGTAGTGCCGCAGGATACAAGCCCCGCTATTAACAGAACGCACAGCGCTAAAAAAGCGCCTCTTGTTTTTGTGTTTTTCATAGGAATATAATACATTATAACGTAAAATTAATCAATAATAGATTCCTTAAGAAACCGCAAATTCAATTTTTCTCTCTTTTTTCTTCTATTTTCTATGTGTTATACTGTCCGTAATCTATGGAAGCGTACCTTAATATAGTAGAAAAAATTCTCTCGCAGGGGGTTCGCAAAAAGAACCGTACCGGCATTGACGCCTTTACTATCGCCGGGGCCATGTTCGAGCATGACATGGCTTTGGGCTTTCCCCTGCTGACGACAAAAAAAGTCCCGTCAAGGTTGGTTTTTTCGGAACTGGAGTTCTTTATCCGGGGCATTACCGACAAAGAATGGTTAAAAGAAAGGAACAACCATATCTGGGATGAATGGTGCTCGGGCGACGTGGTGAGTTACGCGAATGACGCCGGAACGCAGGCCAAAATGAAGGCGGAACGTGAGCTTGGCCCCATTTACGGCTGGCAATGGCGGAATTTCGGGGCAGGTTATAAGGCATATGACGCGGCGCCCGAAGGGAAGGGGGTGGATCAACTTCGATTACTTATGGAAACATTGAAAAAAGACCCCGGCAGCCGCCGCATGATTGTAAACGCGTGGAATCCGCTTGATCTTTCCCGCATGGCTCTGCCGCCCTGTCATTACAGTTTTCAGGTAACGGTAATCGAAGGAAAGCTCAACCTCCTGTGGAACCAACGCTCGGTCGATGTCGCGCTAGGGCTGCCCTTTAACATTGCCAGTTACGGCTGCCTTCTGCAC